>JAJYYT010000118.1 GCA_021800645.1 Actinomycetes bacterium | reverse complement strand
CCAGCTCCACCCTTCCGCCGCTCATCTGGTCGACCTGGGCGACCGTGATCGCGAGCGGCCCAGGAAGCCGGAACGTGGCCGAGCTCAGGAGCGTGCCGAGCCGGAGCCGGCTGGTCTCGCGCGCGAGCGCTGCGAGGGTCGCCCACGCGTCCGTCGGCCCCGGCAAGCCGTCCACGCCCATGGCGAGGAAGTGGTCGGATCGGAAGAAGCCGTCGAAGCCGAGCGACTCGGCATGCTGCGCCACCGTCAGGAGCTGGCTGTAGGAGGCGCCTTGCTGGGGCTCGACAAAGATCCGGAGGTGCATCCAGCGGACCCTATCAATCGGCCGCCGCTGCGCAGACGGGGCCGACTACCCTCGGTCCAGGCAGGAGCCGGTCCAGGCAGGAGCCGGTCCAGGCAGGAGCCGGTCCAGGCAGGAGCCGGTCCAGGCAGGAGCCGGTCCAGGCAGGAGCCGGTCCAGGCACGAGTCGGCGGCGGCCCCCCGCTCGGACCGCACAGAGACGGTGACGATGCACGACGAGGGATGCAGATGACCGAGCAGGACTTGCGCGCGAAGCGCCGCGGTGTGGTCGTCGGCGTCCTCTCGGGATTGCTTGCGCTCGCCGCGTTGGTGGCGGGCTCTGCCTTCGGCGACATCGAAAAGCACGCATTGAGCCCGCGGCTCGTGGCCTGGGTCAGCGCCGGAGTGCTGCTCGTCTTCGGCGCGGTGTCCACGACGCGCCTCTCCTCGGTCCTCGGCCGGCACGTGGCCTCGACGTCGATGCCCAGTGCAGGCGGCGCGGTCCGGATCGTGTCGGCGGCGGTCGGCTACCTGATCGTGATCTTCGGCGTCCTCGCGGTGCTGAGCGTGTCGATCGAGCACCTGCTGGTCGGCGCAGGGCTCGCCGGGGTCGTGCTCGGCATCGCTGCCCAGCAAAGCCTCGGGAACGTCTTCGCCGGTCTCGTCCTGATCCTCGCCAGGCCCTTTCACCTCGGAGATCGCGTCCGTGTCCGGTCAGGGGCACTTGGCGGCATCTTCGACGCTCGAGTCCGCGAGATGACGCTCATCTACGTCACGCTCCAGACCGAGGAAGGCGAGTACAAGATCCCCAATTCGGCGATGCTCGCCGCTGGGGTGGCCCGCACACCTCGCACGCCGCTCCCCTCAGCGCCCTCACCCACGGCCGCACCAGCACCCGCGAACGCAGCACCCGCCCCGGGAGCCGTGGCGCCAGAAGCGCCGGCACCGCTGGACGGCCGCTGACGAGCTCTGCTCCCGCGCGACAGGAGCGTCAACCGAACGGCGCTGCCGGGTCCCCGGGTGCTGGGAGGTCGGGACCCCCGACCGCGACACCCTCGAGCACACTCTCGGGCCCACCATCAGGGACCGGCTCGACGGGCGCCTTGTCGCCCGCGACGGACGCCCCGCCGCCCGCGACGGGCGCCCCCTCAACCCCCTCATCGACGCGGGGGCCCTGGGCACCGAGGTGGGTGCGGAGCCGGATCTCGGGGAGGAACCACGTGAGGACGAAGGCGAGCGCCATGACCGGCACGGCCACGAGGAAGACCGTCCCCACCGTCGACGCGTAGGCGGAGGCGACGGCGGCGTGGACCCCCGCGGGGAGGTGGTGGAGCAGCGCGGGGTCGACCGACGCCCCCAGTCCCTTCGGGACGGTGTACCCGTGCAGCGCGGCGCTCAGGCGGCCGCCGATCAGGTTGGCGAAGATCGCGCCGAAGATCGCCGCCCCAAACGACCCTCCGATCGACCGGAAGAACGTCGCGCCCGCCGTGGCGACGCCCAGCTCTTCGTGTGGGACTGCGTTCTGGACCGCGATGACGAGCACCTGCATCACGCCTCCGAGGCCGAGGCCCAGGACGACCATGAAGAGGTACATGAGCCCGTCGGAGGTCGTGGCGGTGACCGTCGAGAGGAGGTACATCCCGAGCGTCATGACCGCGGAGCCCACCACCGGCCACACCTTGTAGCGCCCCATACGGGTGATGAGGAAGCCCGAGATGATGGACGTCGTGAGCATGCCGGCCATGAGCGGCACGAGCTGCAAGCCTGCGAACGTGGGGCTCGCCCCCTTGGCGACCTGGAGGAACACCGGCAGGAAGGTGACCGCGCCGAAGAGGCCGAAGCCGACCACGAAGCCGATCGCGCTCGTCGCGGAGAACACCCGGTTGGCGAACAGGTGGAGCGGCAGCACGGGCTCGCGCACCTTGCGTTCGACGAGTGCCCACACCCCGATGAGCACGACGCCGGCAACGCCGAGCACGAGGATCGGCGCCGACGACCACGCGTACGTGGTGCCGCCGAGGGACGCGACCAGCACCAGCGCGGTCGCCGCCGCGCTCAAAAGCAGCGTGCCGGCGTAGTCGATCATGGGCTTGCGGGCACCGCGCAGGTGAGAGGGGAGCACCATCGCGGTGACGACGAGCGCGACCGCGCCCAACGGCACGTTGATGTAGAAGACCCACCGCCAGCTCGCGTGCTGCGTGAGGAAGCCGCCGAGCAGCGGGCCGATGACCGTGGCCAGCGCGAAGACCGCCCCGAACAGTCCCTGGTAGCGCCCGCGCTCGCGCGGCGACACGACGTCGCCGATGATCGCCTGCGCGCCGACCATGAGCCCGCCCGCGCCCAGGCCCTGCAACGCGCGGAACGCCACCAGCATGCCGAGCGTGTGGCTCAGTCCCGAGAGCGCCGACCCCACCAGGAAGATGGCGATCGACGCCTGGAAGAAGGACTTGCGGCCGTAGAGGTCGCCGAGCTTCCCCCACAGAGGCGTCGACACGGTCGCGGTCAAAAGGTACGCGGTGACGATCCACGCGATGTGCGAGGCGCCTCCGAGATCGCCCACGATCGTGGGCAGCGCGGTGGAGACGATCGTCTGGTCGAGCGCCGCGAGCAGCATGCCGAGCAGCAGCGCGCCGATGATCAGCCGCACCCGCCCCCGGTCGAGCACGCCCAGCGCAGCGGTCGTCTCGCCCGCGGGGTCTGAGGCATGCGCCGTCGTCATCGGCTAGCGCCCCTGCCGTGCGTGGGCGCGGGCGGGCAGCCCGAGCGCCGCGCACGCGACCTCCACCGCCGTCGTCCGCAGGATCTCGGGATCGTCGTCGGGCTGCGCGTGGACCAGCGCGCCGTGGACGGCGCTCAGCGCCGCACGGACACGGGTCCTTTGCGCGGTGTCCGGCTCGCTCGTGCCGGCGAGCAGCGGCACCAGCCGGCGGAAGACCGGCGTGGCCACGTGCAGGCCGGCGCTCTCCTTCACCGAGGGATCGCTCGCCAGGACCCGGATGAGCTCCGCGTGACGCCCGACCAGCTCGACGTAGCCGACGACGAGGGAACGCCGCGCGCTGCGACCACCATCGGCGCGGGCGTGCTCGATCAGTGCCTCCAGCTCCTCGATCACGGGGCACACGATCGCCGCCAGAAGCTCGTCCTTCGTGCGGAAGTGGTAGTAGAGGGCCGCCTTGGTGAACCCGAGGTGCTCGGCGATCTCGCGGGTGGACGTCGCGGCGTAGCCCTTGTCGGCGATGAGCTCGAGGGCCACGCGGAGGATCCGGGCACGAGTCTGGTCGCCGGGGTGTGCTGCGTCGCCGTGGCCGGGGTCGCCCAGTCCCCCGTTCGCCGCCGCGCCCTGGCCCGGGTCCGCCGGCCCGGGTCCTGTCGCCTCCCATACCATGACGGTCATTGTAGCGACTTGACTTGCCTGTCGGCAAGTAGGTAACTTACTGGTCGGCAGGTAGATTCGAGCACGAGGAGCATTCCATGTTCGCCAGGCTGGGACGGGTGGTCGTGCGCCATCCTTGGCGGGTCATCGGGCTCTGGGTGGTGGCGGCCGTCGCCATCGTCGCCCTGGCGCCGAAGCTCGCGGCGACAACGAGCGAGGTGTCCTTCCTCCCCAGCCATTACCAGTCCGTCCAGGCGTCCGACCTCCAGAAGCACGCCTTCTTCGATTCGGCGACGCCCGCCGCCCTCGTCGTGGTCGAGCGGCGCGACGGCCGTCCCCTCACCCCACGCGACGTCTCGTGGCTCGAGCGCGCTCGCCGGTCGCTCGCCTCGAGGCACCTCGCCGCCGTCGGGCTGGTCGACCCGCCGGTCGTCTCGGCGAACCGCCTCGTCGGCGTGATCGGCGTCCAGATGCCCAACGCCGAGGGACAGCTCACCACCGTGCAGACCGACACGGTCCTCGCGCTGCGCAGCGACGTCGCCGCGCTCGCGAAGGGCAGCGGCCTGCGGGCCGGGGTGACCGGCAGCGCGGCACAGTTCGTCGACCAGCAGAAGTCCGGCCAGACCGCGTCGAAGGTCGTGGCGATCGCGACGATCGGGCTCATCCTCGCGCTGCTGCTGCTCATCTTCCGCAGCCCGGTGATCGCGCTGCTCCCGGTCATTGCGATCGGCGTCGTGTCGCAGATCGCAGACGGCCTCATCGCCTCGCTGAGCGAGGGCTTCGGCCTGCACATCGACAGCACCGTCTCGACGCTGCTCATCGTCGTCCTCTTCGGCGTCGGGACCGACTACGTGCTGTTCCTCATGTTCCGCTACCGAGAGCGGCTGCGGGCGGGAGCGGACGCGAAGGCCGCGATGGTCCAGGCGATCACCCGCGTCGGCCCGGCGATCGCGACCGCTGCCGGCGCGGTGATCATCGCGTTCCTCGCGCTCACGCTCTCGAGCATCACGCTCTTCCGCTCTCTCGGACCGGCGCTCGCCATCGCCGTGGCCTCGACGCTCGTCGCAGGGCTCACGCTGATCCCGGCGATCGTCTCTTTGCTCGGCACGAAGGCGTTTTGGCCGTCCAAAGCGTGGCAGCGAGAGCCGGAGTCCGCGCGCTTCCGCGCGATCGGGGATGCGCTCGCGCGCCACCCCGGCCGCGTCGCGGCGACGAGCGCCGCCGTCCTCATCGCCCTCTCGGTGTCGGCGCTCAGCTTCCACCCCTCCTTCACACTCAACTCGGGCAAGACAGCCTCGACCGAGTCGGCCGTGTTCCAGCGGGTGCTGCTCCGCGGCTACGCAGCCGGCGCCGCGTCGCCGACGGACGTCTACCTCGAGTCGACGGAGCACGCCCCGATCCCCGCCGGCGCGCTCGCGAGCTTCGGGCACCGGCTCTCTCGTGTGCGGGGCGTCGCAACGGTGGCCGCGCCGCGCGTCGCCGAGCACGGCACGGTCGCGGACTTCCGCGTGGTGCTCACCCACCGCGCGCAGTCCGACGCCGCCATGTCGACGGTCCGCGGACCGCTCCAGCGCGCCGCCGACCACGCGCCGCGCGGCACGAGGCCGCTGATCGGCGGCATCACCTCGGTCTACGTCGACCTCCAGGCTGCGATGGGGCACGACTACGCGCTCGTCTTCCCCGTCGCCGCCGCGCTGATCCTCGTGATCCTCGCCCTCCTGCTGCGCAGCGCGGTCGCGCCGTGGTACCTGATGGGCGCCGTCGGGCTCGGCTTCGCGAGCACCCTCGGCGCCACCGTGCTCGTCTTCCAGGACGCCCGCCACGAGAGCGGCCTCACCTTCATCCTCCCGATCGTGATGTACCTCTTCGTGGTGGCGCTCGGCACCGACTACAACATCTTGATGGTGTCCCGGCTTCGAGAGGAGGCCGCAGAGGGCCGAGACCCGCGCGCCGCGGCGGCCATGGCAGTCCGCCACGCCGGCCCCACGATCGCCTCGGCGGGGCTCATCCTCGCCGGCACGTTCGCGTCGCTGGTGCTCGCCGGAGGCACGACGCTCAGCCAGATGGGGTTCGCGATCTCCTTCGGGATCGCGGTCGCCGCCTTCGTCATGGCGATGTTCCTCACCCCCTCCCTCACGGCGCTCGTCGGCCACCTCGCCTGGTGGCCCGGGCACCGCGACGAGCCACTGGTCAGCCGGAGGGATCCCCTCGCCGAGACCGAGACCGCGTGCGACTCACCCCGAGACCTGACCTCCCCTCGCGCTCGAGCTGCGCGTTGAGCTCGCCGCCGAGCAGCACGGCCAGCGCCGCGAGGTACATCCAGAAGATGAAGATCGCGACGCCCGCGAAGCTGCCGTAGGTCTTCCCGTAGGAGCCGAAGCTGCTGACGTAGTAGGAGAACCCGAGCGAGCCCACGAGGAACACGCCCGACGCGAGCAGGCTCCCCGGGCTCGCCCACCGCCACGCGGGACGCCTGCGGTAGGGCCCGTACGCGTAGTACGCGGAGAACAGCACCGAGACGAGGGCGAAGGCGACGACCCAGCGCAGCACGGTCCATCCGAGCGTGAACGCCGGACCGCCGAAGGGCAGCGTCCCGTCGATCGCGGACCCGATCGGCTTGCCGAACACGATCAGCGCGGCGGCAGAGCTCCCGAGCAGGCCCGTGAGCACGAGGAGCGGCACCCCGCGCAGCCTTCGGGCCATGAACTTGCGATCGGCCGGCACCTCGTACGCCATGTCCAGGACCTGCTGGAGCACGGCCATCGCGCTCGTCGAGCTCCACAGCCCGACGAAGATGCCGACCACCACCGCGACGACCGAGCCCGCAGACCTCC
>JAJYYT010000117.1 GCA_021800645.1 Actinomycetes bacterium | reverse complement strand
CCCGGACGACGTGTGCTGAACCTCGAGGCCGACGGCAGCGCGATGTACACGATCCAAGCGCTCTGGACGCAGGCGCGCGAGGGGCTCGACGTGACCACGGTTGTGCTCGTCAACCGGTCTTACGCGATCTTGCAGTTCGAGCTCGCGCGTGTCGGTGGGACGGGCAGCGGCGAGCGTGCGAGCGCCATGCTCGACCTCAGCGGACCGACACTCGACTTCGTTGCGCTCGCGCGGGGCCTGGGCGTCCCCGCCGAGCAGGCACGGAGCGCCGAGGAGCTGTCGGCTCTCCTGGAGAGAGGCTTCTCACAGGACGGCCCCATGCTCATCGAAGCGGTCCTCGTCTGACCCTCAGTCGAGCTCCACGACGACCACGGTGTGGTCGGAAGGTTTGTTGCCCTTCGGGCTCTTCTTTCGCGCGTCGCGGTCGATCTCCGCGGACACGGCGCGCGCGGCGAGCGACCGCGACAGAAGGACGAGGTCGATCCGCATGCCCATCCCTTTGTGGAAGTTGCCGGACCGGTAGTCCCACCACGAGAAGATCCCCCCCTCGGGATGGAAGCGGCGGAAGGTGTCTTCGAGCCCCCAGTCGAGGATCTCTTCGAGCGCTCGGCGCTCAGGCTCGCTCACGTGGGTCGCGCCGACGAACGCGGCGGGGTCCCAGACGTCTGCGTCGTCAGGCGCGATGTTGAAATCGCCGCAGACGGCCACTGTCCCCGCGGGGTCGTTGTGCTCGGCGAGGTAGGTCTTCAGCCGCGCCAACCACGCCAGCTTGTAGCGGTAGTGCTCGCTGTCGAGGCTCCTGCCGTTCGGCACGTAGACGGAGTGGACGCGGATCCCCGCGCACGTCGCGGCGAGCATCCGGCAGCCATGGACGTCCTCTTCGGAGCCGAGCCCGCACACGGGGCGCTCGAGCCCGACGCGGCTCACGATCGCCACGCCGTTCCACCTCCCGTCCCCATGGTGCGCCGACTCGTAGCCGAGCTCCGCGAAGGCGTCCGCGGGGAACGCCGCGTCGGCGAGCTTGGTCTCCTGCATGCACAAGATGTCCGGCCCGTTCGCCTCGGCCCACTCGAGGACGAGCGGGAGCCTCGCGGTCAGTGAATTGACGTTCCAGGTGGCGAGCCGCACGTCACTGCTCCCGGTCGACCAGCACGAACAGCAGGTCTGCCTCGCAGGCGGTCTCACCTCCGACGTGCGCCCGGCCGTGGCCCGTGCCCGCCCGTGCCGACAGGCGGTCGACCGTGACGTCCAGCTCGAGCGTGTCCCCTGGCACGACCTGCCGACGAAATCGCGCCCTGTCCACGCCGCCGAAGAGCGGGAGCCTCCCGGTGAAACGCGCGTCCGTGAGGACGGCGATCCCCCCCAGCTGGGCGAGAGACTCGAGCATCAGCACGCCGGGAAGGACGGGGCGCCCCGGGAAGTGCCCCGCGAAGAACTGCTCGCCACCCGTCAGGTGCCAGCGGCCCGTCGCATGGCGTCCCGGCTCGAAGGACACCACCTCGCTCACGAAGAGAAACGGGTCACGGTGGGGCAGCACGTCTTCGGGACGCATCGGCACGACGCTAGCAATCCGCGAGCGAACCGCACCGTGTATGACTGGATGTCAACGTGCGCGGGCGCCGCGGGCTGCGACGAGCTCGGGGAGCGCGAGCTCGGCGACGCGGCGCGGAGGGTCGAGGGCCACGAGCACGAAGGAGCGGCGTTCGCCCTTCTTCAGGACCTGTCTCGCCTTGGTCGGCGGCGGATCACCCATCGCGGTCAACGGGATGTAGGCGTGCAAGACCCCACCCTCGGGGAGGGCGACGTCCACCATCGCGCCGTGAGAGGTGAAGGACACGACCTCGCCTTCGAGCTCGCTGTCGAGCGGATAGGTCGCGACGAACGTGATGAAGGCCAGCGGCTCGTTGACTGCGGGGGACGGGGACGCCGCGCGGCGGCGATGCCGCCCGCGCTTTGTGCCTCCCTTGCCCCCCTTTTCGTCCCCTCGCCTTGCGGCGCCGTCCGTCGGCTCCTCGGGGACCGGCGCGATCACCTCTGCGAGCGCCTGCCCGATCGCTGCCTGGACCGCCGGATCCTTCGCGGCGCTGCTCAGTACGGACTCGGCGCCGGCGATGACCGTGCGTGTCGGGGCCTCGCCAGCGACTGCCTTCTCGCTGGGCGTCTTCGCGGGGAGCGTCTTCTTCGTCGCGACGGCCTTCTCGGCCACGGCCTTCTCGGCAGGTACGGCCTTCTTCACCGCGGGCGCCTTCTTCGCGGCGGGCGCCTTCTTGGTCACGGCGGCCTTCGTCGTCCCGGCCTGCTCGTCGGGCGCGGCCTTCGTCGTCCCGGCCTGCTCGTCGGGCGCGGCCTTCTTCACCGCGGGCGCCTTCTTCGCGGCGGGCGCCTTCTTGGTCACGGCGGCCTTCGTCGTCCCGGCCTGCTCGTCGGGCGCGGCCTTCGTCGTCCCGGCCTGCTCGTCGGGCGCGGCCTTCGTCGTCCCGGCCTGCTCGTCGGGCGCGGCCTCCTTCGTCCCGGCCTGCTCGGGCGCGGCCTCCTTCTTTGTGGCTCCCTTCTCTTTCCTCTTCCTCTTCCCCTCGTGCCCGCGTCCGTCAGGGGCTGGCGCCATGGGCCAGACGTCGCCGACCTTCGGCGTCGACCCGTCTGCGAGGAGCGCGGGAGGCGCCTTGCGCGCGGCAAGCTTCTTCGCGGCCTTCGCCAGCTCTGCCGCCTTCAAGGGCGCCGACAAGTCCTTCGGCTCCTTGCGCTTCGATTTCCCGGTCGCCTCGCGGCTCTTCGGCCCGCGCACGGGAATCCGGGGCGTGAAGATCCATCCGACACCAGGCACGGGCTTTCCACCCACGAGCCGTCCCTCCTCGAAGAGCCAGGGATGCTCGCCGTGGAACTCCTGGAAGGAGTCGTTGGAGAGCACGCGGGCTCCGGTCCGCTCCGCGATCCGCAGCACGAAGGCATCGCCGCGGCCGATCGCCCCGGCCGGCGGCGAGACGACCTCGCCGTGGAGCTCCGCGTCGACGAGCTGCTGGCGTTCAGAGGGATCCACCCGGTGCTCGAACGACGCATCCACCACGACGACGATCTCTGCCGAGGGGTCCTCCTTCGCGTAGGCGCGGACGGCTTCGTCGAGCTGCCGCAGGCTCGGCGTGGTGCGGCCCTCCGTCGCGAGGTTGGAGCCGTCGACCACCACCACATGCCTGCCGGGCGCAACGGTCACGGGTCGGCCACCACGCGCGACGCGTCAGCCGATCGCACGGTCGAGGAGCGAGGCTTGTTCGAGCTGGTGCAAGGCGCTGCTCCCCGTCGCCGGGCTCGCCGACTCCGGACGGCTGACATGGAGCAGCGAATAGCGGTCCCTCAGGATCCTGTGCAACCTCGCGTGCACGAAGGACCATGCGCCCATGTTCTCCGGCTCCTCTTGGAGCCACACCACCTCCCTCGCTGCGGGATAGCGGTTGAGCACGTCGGCGATGCGCCGCGCCGGCCATGGGTAGAGCTGCTCGACACGGACGACTGCGACGGCCCCGGCGGAGTGCGGCGAGAGCTCCGATGCTTCGACCACGGGGGACGGCCCCCCGCCGGCGAGGCGCTCGCTCCGCCGCTGTATCGCCTCGTGGGCGACCTTCCCGCTGCACAGCACGACGCGGCGCACCTCGGCAGGATCGGTGACCGTGGCGTCGTCCAGCACTTCGGCGAAGGAGCCCGAAACGAGCGCACCGAGCGGCGACCTCGATTGGACCGCCCGCAGCATCGACTTGGGGGTGATGACCACGAGGGGGGTCGCGGGCATGCGCATCGGCTGCGCGCGCAGCAGGTGGAAGTACTGCGCGGCGACCGACGGCACTGCGATGCGGAGATTGCCGCGTGCAGAGAGCGTGAGGAAACGCTCGATGCGCGCAGAGGAGTGCTCGGGCCCCTGCCCCTCGTAGCCGTGCGGCAGGAGCAGCACGAGACCGGCGTGCTGACCCCACTTGTCCTCCGCCGCGACGAGGAAGTTGTCGATGATGATGCTCGCGCCGTTGACGAAGTCTCCGAACTGCGCTTCCCAGGCGACGAGGGCGTCCGGGGCCTCCACCGAGTAGCCGTACTCGAAGCCGAGCGCCGCGTACTCCGACAGGAGCGAGTCGCGCACCGTGAAGCGCCCCGGGCGCCCGTGCTCGGGGTCTGCAAGGTCTCCGATGTGCGCGAGCGGCACGAATTCGTGCCCGCTGTGGTAGTCGACGAGCACCGAGTGGCGCTGGCTGAAGGTCCCGCGTCGAGTGTCTTGGCCGGTGAGCCGCACGTCCACTCCCTGTGCGAGCAGGGAGCCCATCGCGAGCTGCTCTGCGAGCGGCCAGTCGATCTGCCCGGACGCGACGAGCTCGGTCCGCTGGGCGAACTGGCGCACCAGCTTGGGGTGGAGCGTGAAGCCCGCCGGCACGGTCGTGGTGCGGTGCGCGAGCTCGACGAGCAGCGACTCTGGAACTCCCGTCTCGATCGAGGGGACCTCGGGCTCCTCCTCGCCCTCTTTGTCAAGCTCGGCCTGCGCGCGCAGCTGCGGTACGGCCGGGGGCGCGGCCCGGACCTCGTCGAGCACCCCTTGGAGCTGCGCGCTGAACGCGTCGAGCGCCTGTTCGGCCTCTTCGAGCGTGAGGTCGCCTCGGCGGACGAGGGTCTCGGTGTAGAGCTTGCGCACGGAGCGCTTGGCGTCGATCCGCTGGTACATGAGCGGCTGCGTGTAGCTCGGGTCGTCGCCCTCGTTGTGCCCGTGGCGCCGGTAGGTCACGAGATCGATCACGACGTCCTTGTGGAACTCCTGGCGGAAGGCAAAGGCGAGCCTCGCTGCCCGCATGCACGCCTCCGGGTCGTCGCCGTTCACGTGGAAGATCGGCGACTGCACCATCTTCGCGACGTCGGTCGGATAGACCGAGCTCCGTGCGGCACCCGGCGCAGTCGTGAACCCGAGCTGGTTGTTCACGACGACATGCACCGTGCCCCCGACGCGGTAGCCGGAGAGAGCCGACAGGTTGAGCGTCTCGGCCACCACGCCCTGACCCGCGAACGCCGCGTCGCCATGGACGAGCACCGCCAGGATCGGGAACTGGATCGTGCCCTGGGCGCTGAGGCCTGAGGTCGTGCCGTCGGTCGGCGGGAGGTAGTGGTCCTGCTTCGCCCGTGCCATTCCCTCGACGACCGGGTCCACCGCCTCGAGGTGCGAGGGGTTGGAGGCCATCGACACAGCGAGCTCGATCCCCGACGGCCCCGTGAACTTCCCCGTGGCACCCTTGTGGTACTTCACGTCGCCCGAGCCCTGCACCGACTCGGGGTCAAGGTTCCCCTCGAACTCCTCGAAGATCTCCCGGTAGGACTTGCCCACGATGTTGGCGAGGACGTTCAGCCGCCCCCGGTGCGCCATGCCGAGCACCGCTTCCACGACGCCGGTGCGTGCCGCGTCGTCGAGCAGGGTGTCGAGTACGACGATGAGCGACTCCGCCCCTTCGAGCCCGAAGCGCTTCTGGCCGACGTAGCGCGTGTGCAAGAAGCGCTCAAAGACCTCGGCGGCGTTCAGGCGGTCCAGGATGTGCCGCTGCTCGTCGGGGCTCACCGCCGGGTCGACGCCCTCCACGTGCTCTTGGATCCAGCGCTTCTGCGCGGGGTCCTGGATGTGCATGTACTCGATGCCGAGGGTGCGGCAGTAGGCGTCGCGCAGGATGTGGAGGATCTCGTCGAGGGTCGCCCTCTCGCGCCCGGCGAGCCCGTCGGCGACGAACTCGCGGGGAAGGTCCCAGATGGTGAGGCCGTAGGTGAGCGGGTCGAGCTCGGGATGGATCCTCGGGGGCTCCGCGTCGAGAGGGTCGAGGTGGGCGATCAGGTGCCCACGGACCCGGTACATGTTGATGAGGGTCTGGACGTGGACCTGCTTGAGGAGTCGCTCCTGCTCCCTGTCGTCGGTCGCCGACCGGTCCGCATGCCACCGGACCGCCTTGTAGGGGACCGCCATCGACTGGAACACCTCGTCGTAGAAGCCGTGGCCGCCCGTGAGGCACTCGGCGACGTACGCGAGGAAGAGCCCCGACTCCGCGCCCTGGATGATCCGGTGGTCGTAGGTGGAGGTCAGCGTCACCACGCGGCCCACCCCGAGCTCCGCGAGAACCCGCGGATCCGCGGCTTCGAAGCCGGCAGGGTTGGAGATCGCGCCGACCCCGACGATCGCCCCCTGGCCGGGCATGAGGCGGGGGACGGACTGGGCGGTGCCGAGGGTGCCGGGGTTGGTGAGGCTCACGGTCACACCTGCGAAGTCGTCCGGGCTCGCCTTGCCGGTGTGGACCTTCCGGACCAGCTCCTCGTAGGCGAGGACGAATTCCCGGAAGTCGAGCTCGTCCGCGTCCTTCACGCAGGGGACCATGAGCGTGCGCGAGCCGTCGGGCCGCGCGACGTCGACGGCGAGACCGAGCCCGACGTGCCGGTGGCGGACGACGCCGGGAACGACGCGCCCGCCCGCTGCGGCTTCCTCGACGTAGGAG
>JAJYYT010000116.1 GCA_021800645.1 Actinomycetes bacterium | reverse complement strand
GGGGCGAGCTCGGCGAGCCGGTCAGCGAGCTCGATCGCCCTCGGGTGCGCGTACGTCCACAGCGGGAAGTACGCGAGCACCCCCGCCTGCTTCGCCGCGGCCTCCCCGAGCTCGTAGCGGCCGTGACCGAGCTGGCTCACGAAGAGCCCCGCGAGCCCGTCGAGGTACCGCTTGCCGTGCTGGTCCCAGACGTAGGGCCCCTCGCCGCGCACCATCACGGGAACCTCGTGCTCGGCGTCGTAGACGCCGAGACGCGTGAAGTGCATCCAGAGGTGGTGGCGTGCTCGCTCGCTCAGCTGGTCACCCCAGTCGCCGCCCTCGAAGTCCACGGTGTGCGTCTCGTACTCGGAAGTCATCTGGTCCCCCAGGAGTAGGTCTGCTTGGCAAGCTTCAGGTACACGAACGACTCGGTGCTCCGCACGCCTGGGATGGAACGGACGGAGTCGTTCAACAATCGGAACAGGGCGTCGTCATCCTCGCAGACGACCTCCACGAGAAGGTCGAATGATCCCGCGCACATCACGACGTAGTCAACTTCTTCGAGCTCGGACAGCTTGTCGGCGACCGACCGCACGTCACCTTCGACGCGCACCCCCACCATCGCCTGACGGTGGAACCCGAGCTGGAGGGGGTCGGTCACCCCGACGATCTGGATGACCCCCGCGTCCCGCAGCCGCTGGACGCGTCGGCGCACCGCGGCCTCCGACAGCCCCACCTCGTCGGCGATCGTCCCGTAGGGAAGCCGCCCGTCGCGCTGGAGCGCCTCGACGATCGCCCGGTTCGCGTCGTCGAGAAGGCCCGGCCGCCCGTTCGCCGGCGGCCCGTTCGAAGGCCGTGTGGCCCTCGCAGGGCGAGGCTCCACGGTGCCGGGGAAGCGCTCAGGTGCCACGGACGCGCGTGTGGGGGTGCCGGCACCGCCGGCGGTGCCGGCGGGATCGGACCGCTTCACGCGGGGCATCTCTCGGGACATCTCTCCATCCCCTCGAGCCTCGAACCCGTCGCAGCGGAGCACCGTCGCAGCGGAGCACCGTCGCAACGGAGCACCGTCGCAGCGCGGGCCAGCCGGTGGCGGGGATCGGCTGCACGCCGAATTCTGTCACATTCTGGCGGTTCGTCAAGCGATTCGGGCGCATCGAGGAGGTGCGACCCACAGAAAGCCGCTTTCCCCGCATGCCGTGACCTGCCTAAGCTGGCAGGGTCGTCGACTCGGCACGCGCCGCTTGCCGCCTCGGCAGGGGGCGGACCGACCGGCCGAGCGGGGCCTCGGCCGAGTTGGCCGGACTGCACGGCCTGGCTCGCACGGCCTGGCTCGCACGGCCTGGCTTGTACGGCCTGGCTCGCACGGGCCGGGTCACACGGGCTGGGTCACGCAAGGAGACAAGGAGGTAGCGATGAGCCCACGTGAGGAGACCGGCACGCTCGAGCGGTTCCGCAACTTCGTGAACGGCCAGCACGTGGACGCCGACGGGCCGATGGCACCGGTGATCGACCCGTCCACCGGCCGCGCGTACGCCGAGGCACCGGTGTCCAGCGCAGCAGACGTCGATCGTGCGGTCAAGGCCGCGGCCGACGCGTTCCCGCAGTGGCGGGACCTCGCGCCCGGTCAGCGGAGCCTCGCGCTCCTGCGGATCGCGGACGCGCTCGAGCGCCGGGCAGAGGAGCTCGTGCACGTGGAGTCGCGCAACACCGGCAAGCCGATCGCGCTGACGCTCTCCGAGGAGGTCCCGCCGATGATCGACCAGATCCGGTTCTTCGCCGGCGCGGCTCGCATGCTCCACGGCCTGTCTGCTGGCGAGTACATGGGCGGGCACACCTCCATGATCCGCAGGGAGCCGATCGGGGTCTGCGCGGCGGTGACGCCCTGGAACTACCCGATGATGATGGCGGTGTGGAAGTGGGCGCCGGCGCTCGCCGCCGGCAACACGATGGTCCTGAAACCCTCGGACACCACCCCCGCCTCCGCGGTGCTCATGGCCGAGATCATGGCCGAGCACCTCCCCCCGGGCGTCCTGAACGTCGTCTGCGGCGACCGAGACACGGGCCGCGCGCTCGTCGAGCACCCCACCCCCGCGATGGTGTCGGTGACCGGCAGCGTGCGCGCAGGCATGGAGGTCGCAGGCTCCGCGGCCGCAACGCTCAAGCGAGTCCACCTCGAGCTCGGTGGGAAGGCGCCGGTCGTCGTGTTCGACGACGCAGACGTCGAGACGACCGCCGCCGGCATCGCCGGAGCCGCCTACTTCAACGCGGGCCAGGACTGCACCGCGGCGACTCGCGTCCTCGCGGGCCCCCGGATCCACGACGACCTGCTCGCCGCGCTGGCAGAGCAGGCGAAGAGCACGAGGACCGGCGCCCCCGACGACGAGTCGGCCAACTACGGCCCCCTCAACAATTCCAACCAGCTCGCCCGCGTGCGCGGGTTCCTCGATCGCCTTCCCGACCACGCGGAGGTCGTCACCGGAGGCCAGCAGGTGGGGACGACGGGCTACTTCTTCGCCCCCACCGTCGTCGACGGGCTGCACCAGGACGACGAGCTCGTCCAGCAGGAGGTCTTCGGCCCGGTCCTCTCCGTCCAGCAGTTCTCGGACGAGGAGCAGGCGCTCGCCTGGGCGAACGGCGTCGAGTACGGGCTCGCGTCGAGCGTGTGGACCAAGGACCACGGCCGTGCGATGCGCATGGCAAAGGGGCTGGACTTCGGCTGCGTGTGGATCAACACCCACATCCCCCTCGTCGCCGAGATGCCCCACGGCGGGTTCAAGCATTCCGGCTACGGCAAGGACCTGTCGATGTACGGCTTCGAGGACTACACCAGGATCAAGCACGTGATGAGCAATATCTCGGCCTGAGGCGGTTCGAGCCGCGAGCACCAGGCCCGCCGGCAGGCGGCTCGCGCCGCGAGCCACGACAGGCAGCGCGAGCCACGACATGTGAGCCACGACAGGCAAAAGGAGCACGAACCGTGATCATCGGCGTCCCCAAGGAAGTGAAGCAGGACGAGTACCGGGTCGCGATCACTCCCGCCGGTGTGCGGGAGCTGACGGCCGCGGGGCACATCGTGAACGTCGAGCAGGGCGCGGGCGAAGGCTCCTCGATCCAGGACGCCGAGTACGTGGCCACCGGTGCGAAGATCGTCCCGGACCCCGACGAGGTGTGGGCCGGCGCCGACATGGTGCTGAAGGTCAAAGAGCCGGTCCAAGAGGAGTACCACCGCTTGAGCCTCCGCCACGACCAGGTCCTCTTCACCTACCTCCACCTGGCCGCGTCGCGCGAGTGCACCGACGCGCTGCTCGCCGCCGGGAACACGGCGATCGCCTACGAGACCGTCAGGCTGCCCGACGGCTCCCTGCCCCTGCTCACCCCGATGAGCGAGGTAGCGGGAAGGATGGCGCCGATCGTCGCGTCGCACCACCTCATGCGCCCAGGCGGTGGCCGCGGCACCCTCGTGTGCGGGGTTCCGGGCGTCGAGGCGGCGAAGATCGTGATCCTCGGGGTCGGCGTCGCAGGGATGGCCGCAGCGACGCTCGCCGTCGGGCTGCACGCCAGCGTCTACGTCCTCGACAAGAACCTCGAACGGCTCCGCCAGGTCGACCACCACTTCCGCGGCACGCTAGAGACGGTCGCCTCGAGCGCTCACGCGATCGAGGAGCACTGCCTGGACGCAGACGTCGTCATCGGCGCCGTGCTCGTGGTCGGCGCCCGGGCCCCCAAGCTCGTGACCGACGACCTCGTCGAGCGCATGCGGCCCGGCTCGGTGCTGGTCGACATCGCCGTGGACCAGGGGGGCTGCTTCGAGTCCACGCACCCGACGACGCACTCGGCGCCGACCTTCGTCGCGCACGGTTCGGTCTTCTACTGCGTCGCCAACATGCCCGGAGCCGTGCCCCACTCCTCCACCCACGCGCTCGTGAACGCGACGCTCCCCTACGTCATGGAGCTCGCCAACGCCGGCTGGCGCAAGGCGGTCCGGCTGGACCCGGCGCTCGCCGAGGGCGTGAACGTCGTCGAGGGCAGGATCACCTGCGAGCCGGTGGCCGCAGCCCACGGCCTCGAGCACACGCCGCTGTCGGAGCTTCGATGAGCAGCGCGCCATCGGGTCCGGGCGCCCGCGCGACGCGAGCGCATCCTGGCGCGCCTCACGACACGTAGCGGCTGCCTGCCAGCCAGAACCGCCATTCGAGGTCCCTCGCCCGGCTGATCCCGACCCGAGGTCCACGCACGAGCGCGTCGGGGCCGGGCGGCGGCGTCCCGTCGTCCACGAGACGGACGGGTGACGATGCGGACAACAGGTCGGCGCCATCGTGCTCCTCGCCGATCCCGAGCGCGCAGGTGAGGTTGGCCGGCCCCCTGCACAAGTCTCGCTCGGCTGGAGGCGAGCCGTCCCGACGGCGCGCGGCGCGTGCCGACGCCATCTCGGCGATCCCGCGCACCGGCTCGAGCGCTCGCAGCAGCACCGCGCCCGCGACCCCCTCTGGCCCGCAGACGACGTTCGCGCACCAGTGCATCCCGTAGGAGCGGTACACGTAGAGGAGCCCCGCGCGGCCGAACATCGTGGCGTTGCGAGCCGTCCGGCCGCGGAACGCGTGGGAGGCAGGGTCCGACGCCCCCCGGTAGGCCTCCACCTCCACGATGCGCGCCGCCCGGTCGCCGTGGACCACGAGCTTGCCCAGCAGCGCCGGAGCGACCTCGAGGGGATCGGCGGTGAGCAGCTCGCGCGCCGTGCAGACCCTCACCTGCCCACCGTCCGGACCCCGAGGCGCCCAGGTGCATCGGGCGCCTGCGCCCCGCGCCCGGGCGCGGCGTCGGGGACCGGCGCGGCGGCGAGCGTCCGGACGTGGATGGCGATGCGGGAGCGGTCCACGTCGAGCCTGCGCACGAACCGCTCGGTCTGCTGGGCGACCGGCGCCGGGCCGGCGCCGCCCGGCGTCGTCCGCCGGCTCACGGGCACGCCCGGCTCGAGCAGCCGCGCCCCCATCTCGCCGAGGTCCGGATGGGCCTGGACCAGTTCGACGAGCGGCACGCGGCGCGCGACCGATTCGCGCACCAGTCCGGCGACGAGCGCATGAGCCTGCCGGAACGGCGTGCCTCGTGCGACGAGGAGCTCCGCGAGGTCGACTGCAGCCGACGTCGACGCGTCCGCCGCCGCCTGCATGCGCTCGTGGTGCCACTCGACCGTCGCGTAGAGCCCCCTCAGCGCGCGGATCACCGCTCGCACCTGGAAGACGGCGTCGAAGAGGGGCTCCTTGTCCTCTTGCAGGTCGCGGTTGTAGGCGAGGGGCAGGCCCTTCAACGTCGCGAGCACCGCGGTGAGGTGGCCGATCAGCCTGCCGCTCTTCGCACGGGCGAGCTCGGCGACGTCGGGGTTCTTCTTCTGGGGCAGCATGGAGCTCCCGGTCGAGTACTCGTCGGCGAGCGTGCAGAACCCCCACTCCTCGCTCGACCACAGCACGATCTCCTCTCCCATGCGCGAGAGGTGGACTCCGAGCAGCGCGACGTCGAACAGCGCCTCGGCGACGAAGTCGCGGTCGCTCACCGCGTCGAGAGAATTCTCGAAGCGCGCGGAGAAGCCCAGCTGCTCGGCGGCGAAGTCCGGGTCGAGCGGGAGCGACGAGCCGGCGAGCGCGCCGGCGCCGAGCGGCGAGACGTCGAGGCGCTCCACGGTCGCGACGAGCCGGTCGACGTCGCGCGCCAGTGCCCAGCCGTGGGCGAGCAGATGGTGGGCGAGCAGGACCGGCTGTGCGCGCTGGAGGTGCGTGTACCCGGGCAGGTAGCTGTCGCCGGCCTCCCTCGCGCGCCGCAGCAGCACCTCCTGGAGCTCGACGACCTCCGAGGCGGCGTCGAGCAAGGAGCGCCGGGTCCACAGCCGCAGGTCGGTCGCCACCTGGTCGTTGCGGCTCCTGCCGGTGTGGAGCTTCGCGCCCACGTCGCCGGCGAGCTCGGTGCAGCGCCGCTCGACCGCGGTGTGGACGTCTTCGTCGGTCGGGCGGAACACGAACGCGCCGGACGCGAGCTCCGCCCCGACCCGACCCAGCGCGTCGAGCAGCGTCGAGGTCTCCTCCTCGGAGAGGATCCCTGCCTTCGCGAGCCCGAGGACGTGCGCCTTCGAGCCGGCGATGTCGTCGACCGCAAGCTCCTTGTCGAACGCCACGCTCACCGAGAGGGCGGCGACCTCCTCGGCCATGCCCCCGGCGAGCCGGCCCTGCCAGAGCGTCACGGCTCCGCTCGACCCTCGCCCTGTCTCGCGGCCCACGTCGCGACGCCGAGCCCCCACACGCGCACGAACCCTTCGGCGTCCTCGTGGCGGAAGGTGTCCCCCGTGTCGTAGGTCGCGAGGTCCCTGTCGTAGAGCGCGACCGGGCTCCTCCGACCGACCACGCCGCCGGCTCCCGGCGGCGAGAACCGCAGCCTGACCTCCCCGGACACGTGGCGCTGGGACTCGGTCATGAAGGCGTCGAGGGCCTCCTTGAGCGGCGAGAACCACATGCCGTCGTAGACGAGCTCCGCCCATTTGGGCTCGAGGCGCGCCTTCTCGTGCTGCAGGTCGCGCTCCAAGGTGAGGTCTTCGAGGTCTGCGTGCGCCA
>JAJYYT010000115.1 GCA_021800645.1 Actinomycetes bacterium | reverse complement strand
TCCGGACCGAGGCCCAGATGGCGCGCGAGCGCGCCGAGCGGAGGATGGACGAGGAGGTCCGCCAGGGGGTCAAGCGACGCTGAACCTCGTCTTGAAGGCCGACGTCCAGGGGTCGCTCGAGGCGGTCACGGAGAGCCTGCGCAAGCTGGAACGGGACGACGTGAAGCTCGCGTTCGTCCACCGCGGCGTGGGCGGGATCACCGAGAACGACGTGCAGCTCGCACGTGCCTCCAACGCGACGATCATCGGCTTCAACGTCCGCCCCGACCGGCGTGCGCGCGAGCTGGCAGCAGTGAGCGACGTCGAGATCCGTACCTACGAGATCATCTACAAGCTGCTCGAGGACATCGAGGCGGCGATGCTCGGCATGCTCGCGCCCGAGACCGAAGAGGTCGTCACGGGTGAGGCCGAGGTGCGCCAGGTCTTCCGGATCCCGAGGGTCGGTGCGATCGCCGGGTGCTACGTCCGTGAAGGCACCATCACGCGGGGGTCGAAGGTGCGGTTCTTGCGCGAGGGCGTCGTGATCTGGCGGGGAGCGATCAGCTCACTCCGGCGGTTCAAAGAGGATGTCCGCGAGGTGCAGGCGGGGTACGAGTGCGGCATCGGCCTCACGGACTACCAGGACTTGAAGGAGGGCGACGTGATCGAGACCTTCGAGGAGCGCGAGATCGCGCGGACCTGAGGCCGATGCACTCGGGCCGCGACTATCCGCGCGCCCTGCGCGTGAACGAGCTGCTCCGACAAGTGCTCGGTGAAGAGCTCGAGCGGCTCGCCGACGCGGACGAGCGCCTCCGCCTCGTGACCATCACTTCGGTCGAGACGAGCGGCGACCTTCGGTCTGCGACGGTGTTCCTCGACCGGATGGACGAGGAGATCGCCGCCGCGCTCGAAGAGCGTCGAGCCCAGCTCCAAAGAACGGTCGGCCGCCAGGTTCGCATGAAGCGCACTCCCCGGCTCCAATTCGCGGCTGACCCCGCCGTTCGCGAGGGGGAGCGGGTGGAAGCGATCCTCCGGCGCATGCGGGCAGAGCGGGCAGAGCGGGCAGAGCGAGCTAAGCGGGCGGAGGGAGCTGAGCGGGTGGAGCCTCCACGCGAGGGGTCTTCGAAGTGAGCCGCAGTCTCCATGTCGGCCCGACGGGGCTCGCCGTGGTGGACAAGGAAGCGGGTTGGACGTCGCACGACGTCGTCGCACGTGTGCGGTCCATCTTCGGCCAGCGTCGTGCGGGTCACGCCGGGACGCTCGATCCCGACGCCACCGGCGTCCTGCTCGTCGGGCTGGGCAGGGTCACCCGGCTCCTGCGCTACCTGACGGCGTTGGGGAAGGAGTACACCGCGGAGATCGTGCTCGGCGTCGCGACGGACACGCTCGACGCCGCGGGGTCCGTCGTGGCCGAGTGGGACATGGGCGGCGTGACGGTCGAAGACGCGCGAGCGGCCGCCGAGAAGCTCACCGGGGTCATCCAGCAAGTGCCTCCAATGGTGTCGGCAGTGAAGATCGGTGGGCGGCGCCTGCACGAGCTCGCGAGGAGCGGCGTCGAGATCGACCGTCCTCCACGGACCGTGCGGGTCGATCGTTTCGAGCTCGAGCCGACCGGAGAGCCGGGGGTCCTCCGAGCGACGGTCGCCTGCTCGTCGGGCACCTACGTGCGCGTGCTCGCAGCCGACCTGGGCGCAGCGCTCGGCGGTGGCGCCCACCTCCGGCGCCTCCGGCGGACCCGCGTCGGCTCGTTCACCGTGCAAGAGGCACAGCCCGTGGCCGTGCTCGACACGATGTCCCTCCGTTCGCCTGCGGAGGCCCTCCGCGATCTCGACCGAGTGAGCGTGGACCCTGACATGGCGCAGCTCGTCGCGCGCGGCCGCCCGCTCGACAAGGTGCCGATCGGGGCGACCGGAGATGGCCCGTGGGCCGTCCTCGACGGGACCGGGAGGCTGCTCGCCGTGTATGAGCGGACAGTGGGTCACCGCATCCGCCCAGCCGTCGTCCTCGCGTCACGCTGATCGGCACTTCCTCTCCGCGTCCTATCCTCGTCGCCGTGCGGATCCTGACCGTCGAAGAGGTCGCCGGCGCAGGCGTGGGTTCGGCGGTCACGGTCGGCACGTACGACGGCGTCCACCTCGGGCACCGCCGGCTGCTCGGCATCCTTCGCGAGAAGGCGGACACGCTCGCGGTGCCAGCAGCCGTCGTGACGTTCGACCGCCATCCCGCGACCGTCGTCCGGCCGGGGTCGTCCCCGCTGCTCCTCACCGACAACGAGCAGAAGCTGGAGCTCCTGGCTTCATGCGGCGTCGACCTCACGGTGGTCGTCCGGTTCGACGCCAAGCGGGCTGCCGAGCCGCCAGAGGACTTCGTGGACGAGGTGTTGTGCGACGCGCTCGCGGCCAAGGCGGTCGTCGTCGGCGAGGACTTCCGCTTCGGCCGCGGCCGCAGCGGAGACGTGACGATGCTGCGGCGGCTCGGTGCGATCAGGGGGTTCGACGTCACGGGGGTGCACCTCGTGGCCGCCGAGGGCACGGGCGCGGACGACGGAGACGGTGGCGCAGGTGGAACCGGCGCCGCCGGCGGCGCAGAGTCCATCTCCTCCACGCGCATAAGGGCGCTCATCGCCATGGGCGACGTCCAAGGCGCCGCCCGGCTGCTCGGCCGCCCCCACGAGGTGCGCGGGCGCGTGGTCCACGGCGATGGCCGGGGCGGATCGCAGCTCGGGGTGCCGACGGCGAACGTCGACGTGCCCAAGTCGATCGCGGTTCCCGCTCTCGGTATCTATGCGGGTTGGTGCCGCCGCGCCGACGGGTCGTCGCACCCGGCGGCGATCTCCGTCGGCATCCGGCCGACCTTTGCTGCGTCCTCGAGCACCCCTGCGCCGCTGGTCGAAGCTCACCTCATCGGCTTCGACGGCGACCTCTACGCAGAGCGCGTCGGTGTCGCCTTCGTGGAGCGCCTCCGCGAGGAACGGCGCTTCGAGCGCGTGGAGGATCTCGTCGCGCAAATGCGGGCGGACGTGGACGTGGCCAGCCGGCTGCTCACGGGAGACGCGTGAGCCGGCGCGCCTCGGAACGCCGCCGGGCCGGGCCGCCTGCCGCTCACCGGGCCCGACACCGCTCACCGTGCCCGACACCGCTCACCGTGCCCGACGTACCCGGATGCTCCTGCACCCGTGAGCCTGCTAACCTGGCTCGGGGTCGCGGTGGTGCCGCGCCTGTCGCCCAGAGGAATCCCGAGGTCTGTTCGTACATGCCCGAGAAGCAGGTCATCATCGCCGAGCACCGGCTCCATGAGTCCGACACGGGCTCGCCCGAGGTCCAGGTCGCTTTGCTGACCGACCGCATCGCGCACCTGACCGAGCACCTCAAGATCCACAAGGGGGACCACCACACCCGCAGGGGCCTGATGAAGCTGATCGGGCGCCGCCGGCGGCTCCTCGACTACGTCCGGAGCAACGACGTCGAGCGGTACCGGTCCATCATCGGGCGACTGGGGATCCGCCGCTAGCACACGAACCGCCCCGCCGTCTCGGTCGGGCGCTCGCATATTGAGAGACGGGCACGCCGCGACGTCGGCTGCCAGTCGCCGATCACTCGGGGATTGCCCGGGGTGGTCGACCACTGGGAACCGGCCAGGGTGCCCCCGTACAAAGGAGCACCGTTGGCTGAGGCCATTTCCGTGTCGGCGCCGATCAGCGGCACCGACCGTTCCATGTCGTTCGAGGCGGGCAAGCTCGCCCAGCAGGCCGACGGCGCCGTGCTTGCCCGGATCGGTGACACCGTCGTGCTCGCCACCGCGGTCGCAGCGAGGTCGGTCCGGGAGGGGACGGACTTCTTCCCCCTCACGGTGGACATCGAAGAGCGCGCGTATGCAGCCGGCAAGATCCCCGGCTCTTTCTTCCGGCGAGAGGGAAAGGCGTCGGACCAGGCGATCTTGACCTGCCGGCTGATCGACCGGCCGCTCAGGCCGTCGTTCCCCAAGGGCTTCAGAAACGAAGTGCACATCGTCGGCACGGTGTTCGGCGCCGACCAGGTGAACCCCCACGACGTCCTGGCGATCAACGCGGCCTCCGCGGCCCTCATGATCTCCGGCATCCCGTTCGACGGCCCTATCGGGGCGGTACGGATCGCCTACTCGACGCAGGGCGAGTGGATCCCGCACCCGAGCTTCCAAGAGGGCGACGCGTCGACGTTCGAGCTCGTGGTCGCGGGCCGCGCGCTCTCAGAGGAGCCCGAAGCCGAGGTCGCCATCATGATGGTGGAGGCCGGCGGGACGGAGCACGCCTGGCAGTTCTACGATGCCGGCGCCCCGAAGGTCACCGAGGAGGTGCTGGCCGACGGGCTCGAGGCGGCGAAGACCTGGATCCGCGAGGCGATCAACCTCCAGCGTCAACTGGTCGTCAGCTACACCGAGTCGCGCGGGCCGATCAAGGCAATCCCGTTCTCGACGTTTACCGACTACGGGGACGACGTGTGGGAGCGGGTGCAGGAGCGCGCGACGGAGCAGGTGGCCAAGGTCGTCGCGATCGCCGACAAGTCGGAGCGCAATACTCAGACTGAGGCGCTCACCGCTGCCGTCGTCGCAGAGCTCGGAGAGGAATTCCCCGAGCGTGCGCGAGAGATCGTGGCTGCCGTACGCGCGCTCAACAAGAAGCTCGTCCGCAAGCGCATCGTCGAAGACGGGCTCAGGATCGACGGAAGGGGGACGACCGACATCCGCCCGCTCTCCGCCGAGATCGACCTGTTCCCGACCGCGCACGGGTCCTCGCTCTTCCAACGCGGAGAGACTCAGGTGCTCAACGTGTGCACCCTTGGCATGCCCCGCATGGACCAAATCCTCGACACGATCACCCCGGACGAGTCGAAGCGCTACATGCACCACTACAACTTCCCTCCCTACTCGACCGGGGAGACCGGCTTCATGCGCGGCCCCAAACGCCGGGAGATCGGGCACGGTCTCCTCGCCGAGCGGGCCCTGCTGCCGGTGATCCCTCCCAAAGAAGAGTTCCCTTACGCCTTGCGGCTTGTCTCGGACGTGCTCTCCTCCAACGGGTCCACGTCGATGGCCTCGGTCTGCGCCTCGACGTTGTCGCTCATGGCAGCCGGCGTGCCGATCAAGGCTCCGGTCGCGGGGATCGCGATGGGGCTCGTCTACGACGAAGGCCGATACGTGACGCTGACCGACATCCTCGGCGCGGAGGACGCCTTCGGGGACATGGACTTCAAGGTCGCCGGCACCGCCGACGTCGTGACCGCGCTCCAGCTCGACACGAAGATCGACGGGCTCCCCGCCGACGTCCTTTCGCAGGCACTGCGCCAGGCGAAGGATGCCCGGCTCACGATCCTCGACGTGATGCACCGCTGCATCCCCGCACCCCGCGATCACGTGGCACAGAGCGCGCCCAAGATCTTGTCGATGGAGATCCCCATCGACAAGATCGGCGAGGTCATCGGCCCGAAGGGCAAGGTCATCAACACGCTCCAGCAGGAGACGGGCGCGGACATCGCCGTGGACGACAACGGCATGGTCGGCACTGTGACGATCGGCGCCAAGGACGGCCAGGCCGTCGAAGAGGCAAGACGGCGCATCTCGCTCATCCTCACACCGCCGAGCGCCGACGTCGGCGGCGTGTACTCGGGGAGGGTGGTGAACATCACGAAGTTTGGGGCGTTCGTCAACATCCTCCCAGGACGTGACGGACTGCTCCACATCTCGAAGCTCTCCCCACTGGCAGGCGGCAAGAGGGTGGAGCAGGCGGAGGACGTCCTTACGTTGGGCCAGACGCTGGACGTGCGCGTCGACGACATCGACCCGCAGGGCAAGGTGTCGCTCTCTCTTGTCGGCGGGGACGCTACGAGTGACGGCTCGTCGCGCGGCGGCGAGTCGCGGGGCGGCGAGTCGCGGGGCGGCGAGTCGCGGGGCGGCGAGTCGCGGGGCGGCGAGTCGCGGGGCGGCGACCGACCTTCTCGGGTCTCCTTCGAGGACGCGTTCGAGGCGGAGCTCCTCGCGGATCTCGGTGACCTCGGCCCGGCAGCGCCCTCAGCGCCCCCACGGAGCGGCGGAGCGGGTGGGCGCGGGGGGCAGCCTGGCGACCGCCGCGGTGGCCGGCGGCGGCGGCGGCGCCGGTGAGCGATCGCGCCAGCGCCATCCGGAGCGCGCGCCTCGGCTCAGGCGTCCGGCTCGTCACCGAGACCATGCCCGACGTCCGCTCGGTCGCGGTCGGCTTCTGGGTGGGAACGGGCTCGCGCGACGAGCCTCAAGAGCTGGCCGGTGCGTCCCACTTCCTGGAGCACCTGCTGTTCAAGGGCACGCCCCGACGTTCGGCCGCCGCGATCGCCGAGGCCCTCGACGAGGTCGGTGGCGATTGCAACGCGTTCACGACGAAGGAGTACACGGCTTTCTACGTCCGGCTGCTCTCCGAGCACCTGCACCTCGGCCTCGGCATTCTCGGCGACATCATGGACGACCCTTCGCTGGACGACAGGGACGTCGACGCCGAGCGGACCGTCATCCTCGACGAGATCCTGATGCACGCAGACGAGCCCGCCGATCTCGCCGCGGAGGCGGCGATGGCTGCCCTGTACCCCGGCCACCCGCTCGGCCGGGACACGCTCGGGACGAAGGACTCCGTC
>JAJYYT010000114.1 GCA_021800645.1 Actinomycetes bacterium | reverse complement strand
TCGGTTACGGGATGAGCACGCTCACGCCGACCATCCACGGGTTCGGCTTCACGAAGTTCGTGCTCCCCGGCGTCGTCGCGATGACCGTGAGCACGACGGCCATCGGCTCGGCGATCTCCATCGTGTGGGACCGCGAGTTCGGGTTCCTCCGGGAGATGCTGGTCGCGCCGGTGAGCCGCGCCGCACTGGTCGTGGGGAAGTGCCTGGGAGGCGCCACCATCGCTTCGACCCAGGGCACCATCATGCTGCTCCTCGCTCCGCTCGTGGGCGTGCACCTCACCGTCGCGGTGGTGTTCGAGGTGATCGGCTGCGAGCTGCTCATGGCGCTCACGCTCACGGCGTTCGGGATATCGGTGGCGAGCCGCATCCAGAGCATGGAGGGCTTCGCGGTGGTCATGCAGCTGATGCTGTTCCCGATGCTGTTCCTGTCGGGAGCCCTCTTCCCGCTCGCAGGCCTGCCCACGTGGCTCGGGGTCATCACCCGCCTCAATCCCCTCACCTACGCCGTCGACCCGGTCCGCCACATCGTGCAGGCGGCCCAGCATCTCACACCGCAAGCGGCGGCACGCTTCCCGGTCGGCGTCAGCCTCTTCGGCACCACCCTTCCGATGGGCGCCGAGCTCGGCATCGTCGCCGCGCTGGCGGTCGCCTTCCTCGCGCTCGCGGTGAGCGGGTTCCGGCGGACGGGCTAGTCGCGGGCTCGTCGGCGACGGGGCCCTGCGGTCACGACGGCTGGGCCAGCCGGTGGCGGAGCTGTCCGCCGCGTCCGAGCTGGTACGGGTGGCCCTGGATGAGCACGGTCGCCACGGCCGGCGGGCCGTCCCTGTCGTCGACGCGCACCTCGTGGTGGTCGATGCCGACGTCGAGCAGGTGCCCCCGGTACTCGATGGCGAAGCCGAGGCGTTCCAGCTCGCGCGGAAGCCTCGGGTTCAGCCAGAGCGCCTCGGCGCGCACCTCGAGGCCGCTGTAGCAGCGGGTGAGGATGTCGAGGGTGCCCGCCATCGCCCCGAGGTGGATCCCCTCCCTGGTCGTGCCTCCCTGTGAGTCGTGGATGTCGAGCGCGAGGGCCTCGGAGAAGTGCTGCCAGGAGGCCGCTCGGTCGCTCCTGGCCGCCACCCAC
Source organism: Actinomycetes bacterium (assembly GCA_021800645.1). Next base: position 5,604 of record JAJYYT010000114.1, on the reverse strand, counting down.
GCGTGCACGACCCGTGACAGCGAGGAGCCGTGCGTCACCCTGGCCGAGTAGAACTCGACCATGCGGCGGATGGTCTCGGCGCTGAGCTCGTAGCCCAGACGCCCGAGCAGGTCGCGCAGCTCCTCGGCCGAGAACAAGTAGAGGAGCATGAGCACGTCGGGCTGCTTGGCGACCTGGTAGCGCCGGACGGTGTCGCCTTCCGCCTCCAAGATGAGGTCCAGGCGCCCGATGCTGCCGTAGCGGTCGCGGTAGGCGTCGAGGTCGAGCGGCTCGAGGGAGTCGTAGCGGTCGAACTGTGCGATCATGCCGTCGAAGTACGGCACGTAGAGGCTCCGCGAGAGCTCCTCGAAGCGCGCCAGCTCCTCGGGCGTGCATGCCAGGCGGTCGAGCGTCTCGGCGCCGCCTCGGCGGCCCAGGATCTCGGCGAGATCGCCGATCCTGGCGAAGAGCCACGCAGCCATCACGTTGGTGTAGGCGTTGTCGTCGATTCCTGGCGCGTCGGTTCCGGGGTACCCGTCGTGGAACTCGTCGGGCCCCATCACCCCTTTGATCCGGTGGCGTCCCAAGGTCTCGTCGAAGACGGCGAGGCTCGAGAAGTAGCGGGCGATCTCCAAGAGCACCTCGCCTCCTCGGTGCACGAGGTGCTCGGCGTCGCCGGTCGCTTGCCAGTACCCCCAGTATTTGAACGCGACGGCGAGACCCACGTGGCGCTGGTGGCCCGAGCGGTCGGGCAACCAGCGTCCGGAGAGGGGGTTGTAGAGCCAGTCGGGGGTCTCGTCGCGCCCGTCGCTCCCGCTCTGCCAGGGGTACATCGCCCCGGCGTGGCCCGCGGCCCGCGCTGCGTGGCGGGCTTCGCCGAGCCGGCGGGACCGATAGGAGAGCAGCGCGCGGGCGACTTCGGAGAAGCGGAGCTCGAGCACCGGGAGGACGAACATCTCGTCCCAGAAGACGTGGCCGAGGTACCCCTCGCCGTGCAGCCCGCGAGCCCCGAGCCCGACGTCGCAGTCGACGACGTGTGGGGAGGCGACCTGGAGCAGGTGGAAGCGATTGAGATTGATGGTTCGCTGGGTGCCGACGTGGCGTCCCGAGAGCTCGATGGCGCCTCGACGCCAGAGCTCCGCCCACTCCCGCTGGTGCGCTCCCAGGAGTGCCTCGAAGCTCGGGGCGCGCCGGGCGCTCGCGCGTGCGGCGCCGATCGGCTCGGAGACGGCGGCGTCGCGCGACGTGTGGAAGGCGACGACCTTCTCGCAGGTGAGGCGGCCTCCGGCAGCGAGGTGAGCGGTGAGGACCTGGGTCACGGCCGTGCCGTCGAAGGCGGATGTCCGGGACTCTTCTTCGAGGCTGAGCCGCGTGCGCGCGGCCTGTGCGAGCGTCACCTGTGACTGGACCGTGCGCGCGGCCAGCCACATCACGTCGGGAGGCTCCTCGCCTCCGTCGATGATCTCGAGGTGGCGCGGGGAGAGCAGGCGCTCTTCGAGCGTTTCGGCGTCCGCCACCGCTCCGTCGAGCGCCGAGCGCAGCTCCACGATGCCTGACCAGTTCTCTGCGACGAGCGTGAGCTCGATGGCGGCGAGGTGCGGGGAGGCCATGGAGACCAGTCGCCGTTCGAGCACGGAGGTGCGCTTGGCCCCTGTGACCACGCGGTAGCGGCGCTCGAGGACGCCCCGGCGCACGTCCAGGCGGAGGCTGCTCCGCGTGATGCCGGCAAGATCGTCTCCGAGCAGCGGGCCGCCGTCGACCGAGAAGCGGAGGGAGAGCCAGTTCGGCGCGTTCACGATCGCCTCGCGCTCGACGTGCTGGCCGCGGATTGTCGCCGGTGCCCTGTTGTAGACGCCGGCGAAGTAGGTCCCCGGGTAGTAGGTCGTTGCGTCGGCCACGACGTAGGTGCGCGCCCCTCGCGTCGCGAGAACGCCGTTGCCGAGCGTGCACAGGGTCTCCCTCACCCCTTCGCGGGCGAGGTCGGACTCGTCCTCGCCGAAGTGCCACGCGTCCCCCGCGGGTCCCCTGCCATCCAGGTCCACCTGCGAGAGGTCGGCGATCACGCTGTGCGCGCCGGCGTCGTGGAGCTCGCCCGCGTCCTTGTGGCGGTCGACCCCGACGACGGTCCGGAAGCCTGCGCTGCGTCCGGCTCGTACGCCGGATGCCGAGTCCTCGAAGACCGCCGCACCTTGGGGGCGGGTCCCGAGCCGCGCCAACGCCTCGAGGAACGTGTCGGGCGCGGGCTTGCCCGCGAGCTGCATCGCGGCGGCGGCCCGCGCGTCGACGACCGCGTCGAACAGCTCGCCGAGCCCGGTGCCTGCGAGGATCTCGTCGCAGTGCTGGCTGGCGCTGACCAGGGCCGTGAGGATGCCTGCCTGCCCGAGCCGACGGAGGAGCGCCGCCGAGGACGCGAAGGCGCGGGGGCCTACCGTGCGGAGCAGCTCGAGGAAGCGGAGGTCCTCGGCATTGGCGATGGCCCACGCCGAGCCGGGACCCGGTCGGTCGTCGTGCGAGCCCTCGGGAAGATCGAGGTGTCGATCCGCCAGGACCGAGCGGACCCCTTCCAGGCGGGGTCTGCCGTCGATGAGCCGCCGGTAGTCCGCGTGGCTGAGCGGTCCGCCAGCCGGCGAGCCGTGGGCCGGGGCCGCTTCGAAGACCGCTCCGAAGGCTTCGACCCACGCACGCTCGTGCAAGCTGGCCGTGTCGGTCAGGACCCCGTCGAGGTCGAAGACGACCGCATCGAGACCGTCGAGTCGCAGGTGCAGCCTCGCGGCAGTCATCGCCTGCGGTGCTCGGGTGCGGTGCTCGTAGGATCGCACCATGACGAGCGTCCTTTTGGCGAGGTCGGCGCAGGTGCCCGGGCAAGGCTCGCAACGCTGGACGCGCCAGAGCTGACGGAGGTTCTGCGATGCCCCCACCCGATCGCAAGCAGGGCGCGGCGCACGCGCCGGCCCATGGGGAGCGGCACGCGTCCCGTGAGATCGTCACTGCGACGGTCGTCGTCGCCGCGTCCTACGCAGCGATCGAGCAGGCGCTGCGGGTAGGCCCGGACCAGCTCATCGCTCTTGCCTACCTCCGCGCTGCGACGACCGAAGACGGACGGTTCCACGCGGTGCTGACGACCCGGGGCTGGCGCAGGTGGCTCCGGTTCCCAGCGACGATCGAGTTCTTCCGCCCTGCCTCTGGGAGCCCGCACGCGATCGTCCACCTCTCCTGGCGGTCCAGCTACTCTGCCGAGCTGTTCCCGGTGATGGAGGCGGATCTGGGCCTGCGACCGGTGTCCGAGAACAGCACCGAGCTCGTCTTGAGCGGGGAGTACCGGCCTCCCGGAGGCATCGTGGGGCTCCTGGTGGACCGGCTGGTCGGTGGCCGCGTGGCGGTGTCCACGGCCGAGGCGTTCGTAGAGGACCTCGCCGCGGCGATCGAGCAGGACCTCGCCCGGCCGAAGGATGCGGGCTCGGTGGCTCGGCCCGACGAGCGACCGGGCTGAGGCGGACGGCGCGCTGGGTTGCGGCCGCCCCTTCACGGCCGGGCGCACCCCCCTGCCGGGTCGGCGATCACGCGTCGGGGTGCAGCTGCCCGAGCGCTTCCTCCTCCAAGGGCCCCGGGTGGGCGCCAGCTGCCGGCGTCTCGGTCCCGAGGAGACCTCCCAACTCGTCGCCCACCTGGGCGAGCCGGTCGCGTCGGTCCTTGAGCTTCTCTCGGTAGCCCGGGTTTGTGGTGTCGGCGATCTCGGCGCTCAGGTCCCGCAGGCAGGTCGCGAGCAGCTCCGCGAGGTCCCCGGCCTGCGCTCTGGTGAGCTGGAGGCTCACCGGCGCGCGCTCCGTGTCTTCTCCGTCCATCGTGCCGTCTGCTCCGTCGCTCTCCCCGCCGTTGCCGCCCCTTGGTGTCTTCTATCGCTCCGGGTGCGTCCCGCGCCACCCGCGCCCCTCCCGGTGGTCAAGCGGAGGCGCCGACAGGACGCGGGGACCGCCCCAGCCGCTTCTCGACGTCGAGCACCGACCTGGTCGTCTCGATCACGGTGTCGGGGTTGAGGCTCATCGAGTCGATCCCGAGCTCGACCAGGTACTCCGCCATGTCCGGGTAGTCCGACGGCGCCTGGCCGCAGAGCCCCGAATGGATGCCGTTGCGGCGGCAGCCCTCCACGGCGAGGCGGATCATCTCCTTCACCCCCTCGTCGCGCTCGTCGTAGTCGAACGCGACGATCTCGCTGTCGCGGTCGACGCCCAAGGTGAGCTGGGTGAGGTCGTTGGACCCGATCGAGAAGCCGTCGAAGAGCTCTGCGAAACGGTCGACGAGGATGACGTTGTTGGGGATCTCGCACATGGCGTAGATCTCGAGGCCGCGCTCTGCACGCCGCAGGCCGAGCTCCTCCATGCGCTGAAGGACCCCCTTGGCCTCCTCGATCCGGCGGACGAAGGGAAGCATGATCACCACGTTGGTGAGGCCCATGTCGTCTCGCACGCGCCGCATGGCTGCGCATTCGAGGGCGAAGCCCTCCGCGTAGGCGGGATGGGCGTAGCGCGAGGCGCCGCGGAAGCCGAGCATCGGATTGGCCTCCTGGGGCTCGAAGTCCTTCCCCCCGAGGAGGCTCGCGTACTCGTTGGTCTTGAAGTCCGACATCCGGACCACGACGGGCTTGGGCCAGAAGGCGGCGGCGATGGTGCCGATGCCCTCGGAGAGCCGCTCGACGAAGAACTTCTCACCGCTCTCGTAGCCCTGGACGAGCCGGGCGATCGCCGCTCTGGTATGGGCGTCGGTCACGCGCTCGGGGTGCAGGAGGGCGAGGGGATGGGCCTTGATGGACTCCGAGACGATGAACTCCATGCGCGCGAGGCCCACACCGTCATTGGGGAGGAACGAGGTCTTGAAGGCGAGGTCCGGGTCGCCGAGGTTGATCATGACCTTCGTGGCGGGCCGGGGCAGGTCGGCGACCTCGGTCCGCTCCACGTGGAAGGCCACGTCGCCGTCGTAGACCCGCCCGACGTCACCCTCGGCGCACGACACCGTGACCGCCCTCCCCTCGGGGATGGACGTCGTGGCGTCGCCGGTGCCGACGACCGCGGGAACCCCGAGCTCTCGGGCCACGATGGCGGCGTGACAGGTGCGCCCGCCCCGGTTGGTGACGATCGCCGCAGCGTTCTTCATCACCGGCTCCCAGTCGGGCGTCGTGGTGTCGGCCACCAGGACCTCCCCTGGGCGGAACTCGCCCAGGCGGTCCAGGCTCTCGATGACGCGGGCCGGGCCCGACGCGACCTTCTCTCCGACCGAGCGGCCCTCTGCGAGCAGCGGCGCGGCGCCGTCGAGGACGTAGCGCTCGATGACCGTGGCGTGCCGCTGGGACGCGACCGTCTCGGGCCGCGCTTGGACGACGTAGAGCTTGCCGTCGGTCCCGTCCTTGGCCCACTCCATGTCCATCGGCCGGCCGTAGTGGCGCTCGATGGCGATGGCCTGGCCAGCGAGCTCGAGCACGTCGGCGTCCGAGAGGCAGAAGCGGGCGCGGTCGGCTCTGGGGGTCGGGATGTTGCGGGTGGTGCGCGCCCCTCCTTCGGAGAAGATCATCTTCACCGCCTTGTCCCCGAGCATCCGGCGGAGCACCGCACGGTGGCCGTCGGTGAAGGTCGG
>JAJYYT010000113.1 GCA_021800645.1 Actinomycetes bacterium | reverse complement strand
CGACCGACATGGCCAACGTGTCCCTCGCCGTCCCTGCGATCCATCCGCTGATCGCCATCGACGCGAAGGGAGCGGTCAACCACCAGCACGCGTTCGCTGCCGCGTGCATCTCTCCCTCCGCGGACGCCGCCGTCCACGACGGCGCGCTCGCCATGGCCTGGACGGCGATCGACGCGGCGGTCCAGCCCTCCCTGCGCGAGCACCTGCAGCGCGAGCGCGAGCGGCGCCGGCAGCTCTTGAGCTGACACCTTCGAGGCCGGCACCTTCGAGGCCGGCGGATTCGAGGCCGGCGGATTCGAGGCCGGCGGATTCGAGGCCGGCACCTTCGAGGCCGGGCAGGTTCAGCCGCCTGGCTGGTACACGCCCCACTCGGCGCGAAGGGCGTCTGAGACCTCTCCGAGGGTCGCCATCCGCCTGAGCGCCTCTTTCATCGGGACGAGCAGGTTCTGCGTGCCGCGCGCCGCGGCGCGGACGTCCTCGAGGGCGGCCTCCACGGCGGCCGCGTCGCGCTCGGCACGGACCCGGGCGACGCGCGCCACCTGTGCGCGTTGGAGCTCGGGGTCCACCGGGAAGACCTCCGGCGCCTCGGCATCCGCGTCGACGAACCGGTTGACCCCGACCACGACCTTCTCGCCGTCGTCCACCGCCTTCGCGTACTCGTACGCCGCCGCTTCGATCTCCGCCTGGAGGAACCCGGCTTCGATCGCGGCAACCGCGCCGCCCATTTCGTCGATGCGCCAGAGGTAGTCGAGCGCCTTGCGCTCCACCTCGTCGGTGAGGCACTCGACGTAGTAGGAGCCGCCGAGCGGGTCGACCGTGTCCGCGACGCCCGACTCGTGGCCGATGACCTGCTGGGTGCGCAACGCGAGCTTCGCCGCCCGCTCCGTCGGGAGGCCGAGCGCTTCGTCGAAGCCGTTGGTGTGGAGGCTCTGGGTGCCCCCGAGCACGGCGGCGAGCGCCTGCACCGTGACGCGGACGATGTTGTTGTCCGGCTGCTGCGCCGTGAGCGTCGACCCGCCGGTCTGCGCGTGGAACCGCAGCAGCTTCGAGCGGTCTTCGCGCGCACCGAACCGCTCGGTCATGATCCGCGCCCACATGCGGCGGGCGGCGCGGAACTTGGCGACCTCTTCGAAGAGGTTGTTGTGCGCGTTGAAGAAGAATGACAATCTCGGCGCGAGCTCGTCCACCTCGAGCCCAGCTTCTCTCGCCGCCTCGACGTACGCGATCCCGTCCGCGAGGGTGAACGCGACCTCCTGGACCGCCGTCGAGCCCGCTTCGCGGATGTGGTAGCCCGAGATCGAGATGGTGTTCCAGTTCGGCAAATGCTCCCGGCAGTACGAGAACGTGTCGACGATCAGCCGCATCGAGGGGCGGGGTGGGTAGATGTACGTCCCGCGTGCGACGTACTCCTTCAAGATGTCGTTCTGGACGGTGCCACCCAGCTGGTCGCCGCGCACTCCCTGCTCCTCTGCGACCAGTTCGTAGAGGAGCAGCAGGATGGCAGCCGTAGCGTTGATCGTCATCGACGTCGTCACGGTGTCGAGCGGCAGCCCGTCGAGGAGCAGGCGCATGTCGGCGAGCGAGTCGATGGCGACGCCCACCTTGCCGACCTCTCCCTCGGCGCGCGGGTGGTCCGAGTCGTAGCCCATCTGGGTCGGGAGGTCGAAGGCGCACGAGAGCCCCGTCTGCCCGTGGCGGAGGAGGAACTTGAACCGCTGGTTGGTCGCCTCCGCGGTCCCGAAACCGGCGTACTGGCGCATCGTCCACAGCCGGCGCCGGTACATCTCGGGATGGACGCCGCGGGTGAAGGGGTAGCGACCCGGAGCGCCGAGCTGGACCTCGGGGTCCCATCCCTCGAGGTCCCCGGGGCCGTAGACGGGGCGGATCTCGATGCCCGAGTCGGTCTTGCGGAGGGTCTCGTCGCTCGGCACGTGGACAAGGCTAGGCGGCGAGGCGCCCGGGCTCACACACTGCGAGGCGCCCAGGGCTCACACGCTGCGTGCCCCCGCGGGCGAGGCATCGGCCCACGACCTCAAAGGATCAGCATCCGGATCGATCGGCGCGGTCGAGTCGCGTCGCTCCTCCTGGTCGATCCTGCGCCACTCTCGTGGCAGCCACGTCGACCATCTCTCGCGCCGTCGACCCGTGAGCGCCACCGAGAAGGGAGTCCGCGCGAGGAGGCTCCCCATCAGCACGCACGACAGGAAGATGATCGCGACGCCCGCCACCGCGACGAGCGGCCACGGCGCGACGCGGTCGAGCGAGCGCCACCCGAGATCGGCCAGCGCGTACACGAAGAGCATCTGCGCAAGGTAGACCGTGTAGGAGTTGTCCGATCCCGACATGGCCATCGCCCGGATCCGGCGGGAACGCCCGGGTTGGACGAGCCACACGCCGAAGAGATAGACGCAGGCGATCGCACCGATGTTGAACGGGATCACGATCGGCTGGAGCGGATCCGTGCCCGAACCGAGCCACGAGGCGAGGTGGTCGTGCGCCGCAACGTACCACGCCTCGGCGATGACCGCCGCGACCACGGTGGCCCCTAGGACCCGCCACCCGTTGCGAAGGAGCCAGCGGTGCACCGCGTCGAGGTTCATCGCGACGACCATGCCCGCGACGAGGTAGAAGAGATAGGACGTGATCTCCCTCGTGGCCCAGTAGCCGCGCATGTGCGGCGGAAGGACCCCCCAGTGCATGAGGCTCGTCATGAGGACCTGGACGCCGAGCGCGACGGCCACGACGGCGCGGGGATGGCCGGCGAACCGGCGCACGAGCCAGAACAGCGCCGGGTACAGCAAGTAGAACTGCATGATGACCACGAGGTAGTAGAGCTGGTAGTAGCCGGTCCCGAGCAGGAATCCCAGGTGTTGGAGCCCGCTCGACAGCCCGAGCCCCGACCCGGGAAGGGAGACGGCGAAGTAGACCAACGTCCAGCACATGTAGGGAACGGCGACGGAGACGAACCGCCGGCGGTAGAAGTACCGGTAGCCGATGGTCTGCAGGTCCGAGTAGCCGTAGGTGAGCATGCACGCCGAGATGAAGAGGAACGCCTCGCGCGTGACGTGCAGCAGCATCAGCGCTCCTCCCACCGAGATGGCCGCCCCCGGCGCGAAGAAGATGAGCGTGTGCGTCGACACCACCCCGGCCTGCTTGACCGGGCGCATCGCGTCGACATGGTCGAGCCGCGGCTTCGCGCGCCGCGTCGTCACCGCACGAGCAGGGAATAGACAGCAGGCACACCGCTCAGCGCGCTCCTGCGCACCTTGCCCGTCGCGCCCTGCGGCATCCGTTCGACGACGTGGTAGGCAACAGGTCGCTTTGCACGTGAGAGCACCTCCGCGCACCGGGCGTGGACACGGGTGACGACGCGCACCGCCCGAGCTTCGTCCTGCGGCCCGCGGACTCCCTCGACGACCAGGTAGGCGACCGGGACCCGGCCGAGGACCTGGTGGTCCCACCCCACGACCGCGGCGGAGGTCACGTCCGGCTCCGAGAGCACCACGTCCTCGAGCTCCTTGGGGTAGATCTTCTCGCCCCCCCGGTTGATCACGTCGTCCGCCCGGCCGACGAGGAAGAGGTAGCCGTCGGCGTCCACGTAGCCGAGGTCGCCCGTCTCGAGCCATCCGTCGCGGTCGACGCGGTCCTCGTAGCCCGGCGAGGCGTACGCGGCGATCACGCTCGGCCCGCGGATCACGACGCGGCCGACCTCGTTGGGACCGAGCACCTCGCGCTCGCCGGCGACCACGCGGACCTCGGTGCCGACGGCGACCCCGGCCGAGCCGGACTTCCGGGGTCCGTGCAGCGGGTTGGCGGTGATCTGACTGGCAGCCTCGGTCATCCCGTAGGTCTCGACAATGGGGATCCCCGTCGTCTTCTCGAAGCGCTCGAGCACCGGCACGGGCAGTGGCGCCGACGCCGATCTGGCGAACCGGACTGCCTCGGGGACGTCCTCTGTGCCCTCGAGGGCGGCGAGCCTCGCGAGGATCGCCGGCACGGCATTGATCCACGTCACGCGCCGGCGGGCCATGGTCTCCCAGAACCCTCGGCGATGGAATCGGTCGTCGAGCACGAGGGTCGCGCCGGAGACGAGCGTCGCGAGCAGCCCGACGACCTCCGCGTTGATGTGGAAGAGCGGCAGCGGGTTGAAACCGCGGTCTTGCGACGAGAGCTCGAGGTGCCCGGCGACCGCTCGGGCGGTGTGGAGCAGCTGTGCCTCGCCGAGCCGGATCACCTTGGCCGTGCCCGTCGTCCCGGACGTCGAGAGGACGACGCCACCGGCATGCTGGCTCGGCGTTCGCAGCGCGGCGCACGGTGTGCCCGAGAGGAAGCAAGCACCGGGAGGAAGCGTGAGCCACTCGGCCCGCACCCCCTCGGGTGCCCGACGATCTGCGACCACAACTCGAGGGGAGCTTCGTGCGCACGCGCTGGTGAGCTCGGCGTCGGTGGCGGAGGGGTCGAGAGGCGCCGCGGTGCGCCCGGACGCGAGCACGCCCAGGAAGACCGCGGCGAACTCGACCGGCTCGGCGACCGCCACCCCCACCGTCGCCCCGGGGCGGACGTCGAGGTCAAAGAGGAGCGCGCTCCAGCGCGCGGCCACCCGGCAGAGCTCGCCATAGGTGACGCGCTGCCCCCCGTCGGCCCGCTCGAGGTAGACCTGGCGCGACGACGTAAGCGAGCGGAGCCAGATGAGGTCTGGCAATCCCGCGCGCTGGGCGATCGGCGTGCGTTCGAGTGACCGGACCGCGAAGGTCACCTCAGTAGGACATCCTCGGATCTCGGTAGTGCTTGAACTCGATCAGGTTCTCGAAGGGGTCCTGCAGCACGAAGGTGTGGTGCTCCTCGGCGGTGCCCTCGAAGCGGGTGGAGACGTCGCGAAAGAAGAGGATCTTGCGAAGCTGTGCCAGGCGGTAGAGGAGGTCGAAATCTTTGCGCTTTCGAAAGGTGATCCCGAAGTGGCGCGGGTACAACGAGAGGGGACCGCCTCTGGGCTCAGGCTCCGTCAGGTGGCAGACCACCTGGTCGCCGAAGAAGTCGAGCGTGATGCGGTCCGGGTACGTCCGGGCGAGCTTGCAGCCGAGGCCTGTCACGTAGAACCGCTGTGCGAGCTCCAGGTCGAGGACCGGGATCGCGAGATGGAACACGTGGTCCTTCACCGTTCCAGCCCCTCGCCCGGCCCCTCGCCCGGCCCCTCGAATTCGGTCAGGGTGTCCGCACGGAGCCCGAGCCTGAGCGTCTCGAGCGCAAGGAGCCCGTTGGGCGCGACGTTCCCGAGGTTCACGTCCGGGCCGACGCGGCGCACCATGTGTGCCTGCAGGGCCGTGGTCGGGGCTTCGAACAGCAGGCGGCCGACCGGGAGCTCGCACACGACCTCCTCGATGAGCCCCACACGCAGCTGGCCGTCCGCGTGGCAGATCCCCGAGCTCCCGCTCTCGCGCGCCTCGAGGGTGACGAGCTGGGCCCCTGCTGCGAGGTCGTCTTCGACGAACTCGATCCAGCGGCGGGGGCTGAGCCGGTCCGAACGGTCGGCGTCCTTGAACCCCACCTCGGAGATCACGGTGAACTCGTCCGCCAGCTTGCGGACGTACCCGGTCTTTTCGAGGTTGGACAGCTCGATCGTCCCGTTGGACACCTCCACGAACGTGCAACCCCACTCATGGCACAGCTTCCGGAAGTCGTCGAACCGGCGCTGGAGGACGTACTTCTCGAACAGCGTCCCTCCGAAGTAGAAGTCGACGTCGTTGGCTTCGAGCAGCTCGATCTTCTCGCCGAGCTCCCGGGTCACGACTGCGGTCCCCCAGCCGAACTTCACGAAGTCGAGGTACTCGCCCGCGCTGGCGGTGATGTCCCGCAACGCACCGACGGGCACACCCCCGTCCACGACCATCGTCAGTCCGACCTCGCGCGGCTTTGCGCTGCGTCGTGGAAGCGTGAGCGTGGTCGGGTTCATGTTCCCTCCTCGGTCAGGCCCCGATCAGTGCGGAGGGAAGGCTCCGCACGATCGGCACCCCGTTGTCGATCTCGGGCCAGGTCATCTCCTCGGGCGTCACGCCGTCGATCCAGGCGAGCAGGACGCGCACGACCCCGCCGTGGCAGACGAGCACGACGTCCTTTCGGTGAGACGCCACGAGGCGCGTCGCACACAGCGCTACGCGTTCGTAGAGCTGTCGTACCGTCTCGCCGCCCTCCGGCGCCGCGTCGGCGTCGACCACGCGTCCGAGCTCGACACCCGAGCTCGACGGGCCGAGCAGCGCGCTCGGGAGGCCCTCCGCGTCGCCGAGCGCACGCTCTCGCAGGCCCGGCTCGACCCGGACGGGGAGCTCCAGCGCCTCAGCAAGAGGCGCTGCCGTCTCGAGCGCGCGCCGGAGGTCGCTCGAGTACAGCGCTTCGACCTCGCGCCCGGCGACGAGCGACCGGGCACAGCGTCCCGCCTGTGCACGTCCCTTGGAGGTCAGTCCCGGGTCGCGCTGGCCTTGGACGAGCCCGGACGCGTTCCAGGCCGTCTCACCATGGCGGACCAGCCAGAGACGACGGCGACCGGGCGTCTCCGGCGCGCCGGGCGCACTGAGGGACCGGGTCATCACCAAGAATCGTCTCAGGCGAACCTTGGGATCGCGTTGAAATTCGGTGTGGAGAGCCTGAAGAAGAGGCCCGAAGACCAGGGACGAAGCGGGCCGCCACGCGGCTCCAAGCACCTGCTCCGAGCCTGCTCCGGGCTGATCCGGGCCTGATCCGG
>JAJYYT010000112.1 GCA_021800645.1 Actinomycetes bacterium | reverse complement strand
CGGGGCGCCTCGGTGATCGCGCTCGCCGAGCCGGGAGGCGATCGCCGGAACCTGCGGGGCCTCGACGTCGAGGTGCGCGAAGCGGACGTCCGAGACGCCCTGGCGGTGCGCCGCGCGCTCGTGGGCAGCAGGTTCGTGTTCCACACGGCGGCCGTCTACGGCTTCTGGGCGAGGAACCCAGCTACCTTCCATGAGGTCAACGTCGAGGGGACGCGCAACGTGCTCGAGGCCGCGGCGGCAGAAGGCGTCGAACGGCTCGTGTACACGAGCACCGTCGCCACCCTCGGCCTCGACGGCACCGCGCGCGGGAAGCCCGCGACCGAAGACGACGCCGCGGACCTCTCGCGCCTCTTCGGCCGCTACAAGCAGTCCAAGTACGTCGCGGAGCACGAGGTGCTGCGCGCCTCGGCCGAGGGAGCCCCGGTCATCCTCGTCCTCCCCACGTTCCCGCTCGGGCCACGCGACCATCGTCCGACGCCGACCGGCAAGGTCGTCGTGGACTTCCTGAACGGCAAGATGCCCGGCTACGTCGACACGGCCATGAACGTCACCCATGTCGACGACGTCGCGGCCGGCCACCTTCTCGCGCTCGAGCGCGGCAGGCCCGGCCGGAGCTACATCGTCGGCGGCGAGAACCTCTCGATGTGCGAGCTGCTCGCGACGCTCTCTGTCGTGAGCGGCCTGCCGCCGGTCACCTTGCGGCTCCCGAAGGCGCTGGCCCTGGCCGCGGGCCTCGTCTCCGAGACGCTGGAGGGCCGCATCCTCGGGCGGCATCCTTCGGTGCCGCTCGAGGCTGCGAGGATGTCGACGACCGCGATGATCTTCGACGACTCCCGGGCCCGCAGCGAGCTCGGGTACCGCTCGCGTCCTGCGCGCGACGCCGTCGAGGACTCCGTCCGCTGGTTCGTGGACCACGGCTACGTCGCGCCCGCACGCCGCCGGCTGCTCGCGCTCGGGTAGCGGCCTCGGTACAATCCGGGAACCAGTGGCCGTCCGAGCTGCCGAGGAGCCATGAGCCCGCTGTCCCCTCCAGACATCGACATCCGGCGGCAAGCGGAAGGCGACGTCGCGGACAAGGTCCGGGAGCTCTTCGACCAGGACTTCGCCGTCATCATCATGGACAGCGACTTCACGACGTTCGACGAGGTCGAGCGGGCGTGCATCGCGCTCTTCGGCTACACGCGGCCCGAGGCCGAAGCGCTCTCCATGCGCGTCCACACCACCGGCGAGGCGCTCGCCGCGGTGATGCCGGAAGAAGAGGCGCGCCAGGCTGTCCGGGCCCTGCGCCGGCGCAACGTGCTCGCGCGGGTCGAAAAGGCGTAGCTGCGAGCGCGCGACACCAGGGATCGGAGGTCGACGTGGACGGCAGACCCGTGGCACAGGCAGGTGACGACGAGGCCGGCACGGAGGCCCCGACGGGGTTCGAGCGCGCGCTCGAAGGGCTGCAGGCGACGGGTGCGAGCACCACCATCCGCGAGCTGGTCGGGCTGCTCGCGCGCCACGGTGCCGACGAAGGGCGCATGCTCGACGAGTACGACCAGCTGGGCAAGACCGCGACGGACCCCGCGGCGCGATACCTGATCGGCGTCATCATGGAGGACGAGCGGCGGCACCACCGCATGCTCGTGGAGGTAGCCACAGCCATGGCCTGGGGCACACTCGGGGGCGACACCTCGGTGCCCCCGCTCGGCTGGCACCTCGACGAGCGCCTCGTCGCGGCGACGCGGCGCATGAGAAAGCAGGAGGACCAGGACCGTCACGAGCTCGAAGACCTCCGCAAGCGCCTTCGGCCGTTCGAAGAGACGACGCTCTGGGCGCTGATCGTCGACCTTATGATCCTCGACACCCAGAAGCACTCGATGATCCTGCGCTTCCTCGAGCACCACTCGGGCGAGCTCTGATCGGCAGGCAAGGCGGTAGCTTGCGGGGCGTGACCGCCGTGCCCGAGAGCGCCTGCAGCCCGGAGCTCGTCTGGCTCGCCGAGGAGGTGCTCACGGGCGGCGTGAGGGAGCGCCGCTTCGACGTGGACCGCGGTGGTCGCCGCGTGCCGGGGCTCCTCTGGACGCCGCCGGCCGGCGGAAGCCCACTGCCGCTCGTGCTGCTCGGCCACGGCGGGTCGGGGTCCAAGCGGCAGGGCTATGTGGTGGGCATGGCGAGACGTCTCGCGCTCCGCCACGGCATCGCCTCGGCGGCGATCGACGGTCCGGTCCACGGCGACCGCCGCGCCGGACGCGCCGCGTCGTCCCCCCTCGTCATGGCCGAGTTCGCCCAGCTGTGGGCGAACGATGGCGACGCGATGACCGACGAGATGGTGGCCGACTGGTCCGTGACGCTCGACGCGCTCCAGCAGCTCCCGGACGTCGGGGCCGGCCCGGTCGGGTGGTGGGGCGTCTCCATGGGGACGATCACGGGGCTTCCCGTCGTCGCCGCGGACGAGCGCATCGCAGCGGCGGTCCTCGGGCTCATGGGCCTGACCGGCCCGACGAAGGACCGTATCGCACGTGACGCGCCCGCAGTACGGTGCCCGGTGCTGTTCCTCGTCCAGTGGGACGACCCGATGTTCCCGCACGACGTCGCGATCGCGCTATGGGAGGCGTTCGGCTCGCGTGACAAGCGCCTCGTCGCCCATCCAGGCGGCCATGGGGACCTCCCGCCCGACGCGTTCGAGATCAGTGCGAGCTTCCTCGCGCGTCACCTCACCGGCGAGGGGGAACGACCAGGCTGAACGGCACCCCGGGCGATCCGCTCATTCGCACAGCTTCACCGCCCCGCGCGCCGGGAACTTGGTCGTCTCGAGCCCCGCACGCCTGCACGCCATCGCGAACAGGCGTGCATCGTGCAGAGCGCACGCGCAGGCATCGTTGTTGAAGAAGGCGTAGACGTCGGCCCCATCGGGCCACGTTGCGGCGACCCGGTCCGCCCAGCCGGCGAGCGCCCGGCGGCCGTAGCAGGGCCGAGGCGACGCGACGCCTTCGTGGAAGCGGAGGTACCCCCAGTCCGCCGTCCGCACCAGCGGCCATCGGCGCCAGGGCGAGTCGGCCACGCACCACGCGGCGCCGTGAGCGGCGAGCACCTCCCACACCGCTTCGCAGTCCCAGCTGTCGTGGCGCACCTCGACCGCCACGCGGACCTCGGGTCCGAAGCAGGAGAGCGCCTCGTCGAGACGGTTGCGCTCGACACGCATCGTCGGCGGCAGCTGCAAGAGGACCGGACCGAGCTTCGGCCCGAGATGGCGGGCGTGCTCCATCAAGCGAGCGACCGGCTCGCGCGGCTCACGGAGGCGCTTGCTGTGGGTGAGGTAGCTGCTCGCTTTCACCGCCATCTCGAACCCCGCTGGCGTCGTGTCGCGCCAGCGCTCGAACACCTCCTCGGAGGGAAGCCTGTAGAAGGCGTTGTCGACCTCGACCGCGTCGAACGACCTCGAGTAGAACTCGAGCCAGCGCGACGCCGGGAGGTCGTCGGGATAGAAGGAGCTGCGCCAGTGCGCGTACTGCCAACCGGACGTCCCGATCCGTATGCTCACGCACCCGTCTTACCTCGGGAGCCACGTCCCCCGATGCCAGTCGGGCTGCCCGCCTACACTGGCCGACGCCGGCCGGGTGCCGGCCGCACGGTCCCAGGAGGTGCGCAGTGACCCAGCGCGACGCAGACGCCGCTCCCGACGCGACCCCCCAGATCCCCCAACGGAGGGTCCTCGTCACCGAGATCCCCGGACCACGCTCGCGAGAGCTCTCGTCGAGGCGCCTCCGGGCGGTCGCGCAAGGGGTGAGCAGCACGGTCCAGACGTACGTCGACGCCGCCGCAGGAGCGATCGTGCGCGACGTCGACGGGAACTGCCTGATCGATCTCGGATCGGGCATCGCCGTGACGTCGATCGGCCACGCCGCGCCTGCGCTCATCGAGGCGGTGAGCGAGCAGGTGGCTCGCTTCAGCCACACCTGCTTCATGGTCGCGCCCTACGAAGGCTACGTGGCGGTCTGCGAGGAGCTCGCGGAGCTCACCCCAGGCCGGCACGAGAAGCGCTCCGCGCTGTTCAACTCCGGCGCGGAGGCGGTCGAGAACGCCGTCAAGATCGCGCGCCACGCCACCGGGCGCCAGGCGGTCGCGGTGTTCGACCACGCGTACCACGGGCGGACGAACCTGACGATGGCCCTCACGGCCAAGAACTTTCCCTACAAGGACCGCTTCGGTCCGTTCGCCCCGGAGGTGTACCGGGTGCCGATGTCCTACCCCTTGCGCGATCCGAAGGGCATGACCGGGGAACAGGCCGCGGCCCGGGCGATCGACCAGCTCTCCGTGCAGGTCGGGGCGGAGAACCTCGCGTGCGTGCTCGTCGAGCCGATCCAGGGGGAGGGTGGCTTCGTGGTGCCCGCGCCGGGCTTCCTCCCGACGCTCGCCTCGTGGTGCGCGGAGCACGGGATCATCTTCGTCGCGGACGAGATCCAGTCCGGCTTCGCCCGAACCGGTGCATGGTTCGCGTGCGACCACGAAGGCGTCGTACCCGATCTCGTGACCACGGCCAAGGGCATCGCCGGCGGGCTGCCGCTCGCGGCGGTGACCGGCCGCGCAGAGCTCATGGACGCGGTGCACGTGGGCGGGCTCGGGGGCACCTACGGAGGCAACCCGGTCTCGTGCGCCGGCGCTCTCGCGGCGATCCGCACCATGCGCGAGCTCGACCTGCCGGCGGCGGCACGCCGCATCGAGGCGCAGGTCCGTCCCCGGCTCGACTCCATGGCGAAGCGGCACTCCGGGATCGCAGAGGTGCGCGGACGCGGCGCGATGCTCGCGATCGAGCTCGCAGACCCCGACGGCCTGCGGCCCGACGCGAGCAGCGCGCAGGCGATCGCGCGCGCGTGCCACGCGAAGGGCGTGATCGTGCTCACCTGTGGGACCTGGGGCAACGTGATCCGGTTGCTCCCGCCGCTGGTCATCAGCGGCGACCTGCTCGACGAGGGACTCGACGTCCTCGAACAGGCGGCCGTCGACGTGCTGGGGTGACGCCGAGCCGTCAGCACCGGGCCCGCGGCGCCGGTCTCACATCCTGCCGGCTTCGAGGACCCGGCCGAGGAACCGCCTGGTCCGTACGTCCCTCGGCGTGTCGAAGAGCTGCACCGGAGGCCCTTCTTCGACGATGACGCCGTCTTCGAGGAACACCACACGCGTCGCGATCTCGCGGGCGAACCCCATCTCGTGGGTCGCGAGCACCATGGTCATCCCTGCGAGGGCCAGCTCCCTGATGACGTCGAGGACTTCTCCGACGAGCTCGGGGTCGAGCGCGCTGGTCACCTCATCGAGGAGCATGAGCCTCGGATGGATCGCCAGGGCCCTGATGATCGCGACGCGCTGCTGCTGGCCTCCCGAGAGGCGGTCGGGGTAGTCGCGGGCCTTGTCGGCGAGACCGAACCGCCGAAGAAGGGACATGGCCTCCTCCTCGGCCTCGGCCACCGGTACGCCGAGCGCCTTCACCGGCGCGAGCGTGATGTTGCGCAGCACCCGCAGATGCGGGAAGAGGTTGAACGACTGGAAGACCATGCCGATCTGCCGGCGCACGAGGATCTCGTCCACGTCGGGGTGGGTGATGTCGTGGCCGAAGAACACGATCCTTCCCGCGTCGATGGTCTCGAGAAGGTCGACGCAGCGCAACAAGGTCGACTTCCCCGAGCCCGAGGCGCCGATGAGGCAGATCACCTGGTGGGTGTCGACGGCGAGGTCGATGCCCTTCAGGACGTGGTTCTGGCCGAAGGACTTGTGCACACCTTCGATCCGGAGCGCGGTCCCGGCCGTCTGGGCTCTCACCACCGGGAGCACCTCACGGAGGCTCACGGCACCCCTGCGAGCCGGCGAGCCCGGTCACGCGCGATCAGGTGGTCGGTGAAGCGCGCAAGTGGGATGGTGAGCAGGAGGAACAGGATCGCGGCGACGGTGTAGCCCGAGTAATTGAACACCGTGCTCGAATAGATCTCGGCAGCCCGGTTCGCCTCGATCACCGCTCCGAGCACCGCGACCAGTGCGGTGTCCTTCTGCAGGCTCACGAATGTGTTGAGCAGCGGAGGGATGATCGTCCGCACCGCTTGGGGCAGGACGACGTAGCGCATCGCCGTACGCGGGCGGAGCCCGAGCGACCGGGCCGACGCGACCTGGCTGTGCGGGACGGAATTGAACCCGGCGCGGTAGACCTCGGAGACATAGGCGCTGTAGCTGAGCACGAGGGCGAGCACGCCGTAGACGAACGCCGATTGGCTCGACACGAAGGGAAGGTAGAGCGCGGGCAGGCCGAACCCGATCGCCAGGATGACGAGGATCAGCGGAACCCCCCTGAAGAAGTCCACGTACGCGACGGCGATCATGCGCAGCGGGAACAGCAGGGGCGACCTGGATAGACGGATGAGCGCGATCACGAGCGCCAGTCCCAGGATGAGCACCTCTCCGATCATGAACATCTCGATGTTGATCACGAGCCCCTTGCCGACGGAGTAAAAGCCTGCGTGCGGGTCCCCGAGGAACGCCTGCCACATGTCGTGGACGTCGAAGTAGACCGAACGGACCTGGCGGCTCCCCGGTGCGAGGACGAACGCGGCGACGATCCCCCCGATGACGACCAGGGTGCTCAGCGTCGAGGTGATGATCGCACCCCGCGCGGTTCGCAGCATGCGCCTCTTGCGCCGCCTGAACGGGTCGGCACCGAGCGCGTCCGCCGGGCTGGCCTCGTCTCGAGGAGCGGTGCCGCCCGACGCCGC
>JAJYYT010000111.1 GCA_021800645.1 Actinomycetes bacterium | reverse complement strand
CCGTCGAGGCGAGTGGTGCCGTCTAGTACGTCACGCATGCCGACTTCCAGTCCGTGTAGAAGTCCCAGACCTGCGGGGCGATCTCGGGCGGTCCGTACGCAGAGGCCTTCACACCCCCGTGGGGCATGTGCGAATAGGAGCCGACTCCCGGGCGGTTCACGTGCAGCATGCCGGCCTCGAGACGTCCGAGCGCCTCGAAGGCGCGGGAGGGGTCCTGGGTGAAGACGGCGGCAGCCATGCCGTAGCGAACGCCGTTGGCCACCGAGATCGCCTCCTCGAAGCCGTCGACGGAGATCACCGACAGCACGGGCCCGAACACCTCCTCTTGGGCGATGGTCGAGCCGGGCGCCACGTCGACGAGGACGGTCGGGGTCATGTAGTAGCCCTCGGGCAGGTCGCCGGTCGCGCGCCCGCCGCCGACGACGACCCGGGCACCTTCCCTCTGCGCCTCGGACACCGCCGCGAGGCACGCCTCCAGCCGTTGCGCGTTCACCACCGGCCCCACGTCGGAGGAAGGATCGGTCCCCGGGCCGACGCGATAGGCCCCGACGGTCGCTGCGACCTTCTCCACCAGCTCATCGCGGACGCGGCGGTCCACCACGAGACGGCTCGTCGCGCTGCATCGCTGTCCGGCCTGCCCGAACGCCCCGAAGACGATCGCGCGCGCCGCGGCGTCGAGGTCCGCGTCGGCGAGCACCACGAGCGCGTTCTTGCCGCCGAGCTCGAGCTGGGTGCGCAACAGCCTTGGCGCACCCGCGACGTGGATCGCAGTGCCGACCTGCAAAGACCCGGTGAACGAGATCCCCGCGACGCGCGCGTCCCGAACGAGCTCCTCTCCCGGGACCCTGTCGCCCTGGACGAGGTTCAGGACTCCCGGAGGCACTCCGGCGTCGGCGAACGCCTCCACGAGCAGCGCGGCGGTGAGGGGGGTGAACGGGGACGGCTTCAAGACGGCGGTGCACCCCGACAAGAGCGCGGGCGCGACCTTCCAAAGCGGGATGGCGATCGGGAAGTTCCACGGCGTGATCAGGCCGACGACCCCGATCGGCGTGCGGAAGGTGAACGAGAACGTGCGCGCCTCCTCTGCCGGCGTCGTGACGCCGTTCAGGCGACGCCCCTCGCCTGCGGTGAACGTGAGGATCGACAGCGCCCGGCTGACCTCGGCCCTGGCCTCGCGCAGCAGCTTCCCCTGCTCTCGGGTGATCGCCGCGGCGAGCTCCTCGGAGCGCTCGCGGATCACTTCGCCGGCGCGCTGGAGCAGTTCCCCGCGCGCGACCGGGGTGAGGTCGCGCCATGCCGGCGCGGCCGCGACGGCGGCCTCGACGGCGTCGGTGACGTCCTCTGCTCCTGAGTCGGCGAAATGCCCGACGACGTCTGCGACGTCTGCGGGATTGAGGTTCGGCCGCGTGGCGCCCGACGCCGAAGGCCGCCACTCACCGGCGATGAAGTTGCACTCGCGCCGTGCCTCGTCTGTCATCTCACGTCCACCTTCACGTCGGCCACCTCACGTCAACCTTGCTCCAGCGCGCGTCGCTGGACAACCCGAACTTGTCGATGGCCGCCATTTACGACTCGCGCTCCACGCTCTGGCGCTTCGGATCTGCAAGCTCGCGTTGCCGCCCGCCCGCTGCGAGCTCGGGGCTTCGGCCGGTCGCCCTCTTTTGTCACCGCACGACGGCCCGGGTCCGCACGCGCAGGCTGAGGACGAGCACGACGAGGGCCGTGGCGAGCAGCACGACCGAGAGCTCCGCGGCGCCGAGGTAGTAGCCGCGCTCGGCGAGGCTGTAGATGTTCACGGGCATCGTCTGCCAGGTCGGCGGGTACACCATCGACGTCGCGCCCAGCTCGCCGATGGACAGCGCGAAGCACAACGCGGCGCCGGCCATGACGCTCGGCAGCACGAGCGGCAGGGTCACTCTCGTCAGGACACGAGCCGGGCTCGCCCCGAGGTTCCCGGCCACCTGCTCGTAGGCGGGGTCGAGCTGGGCCAGGCCCGCGGAGATGGCGCTGTACGCGAACGGCGTGATGATCACGGTGTGGGCGATGATCACGAGCACCGCCTGGCCGTCGAGCACCACCGGCGGCTCGCTGTAGGCCACGAGCAGGCTCAGTCCGATCACGACCGAGGGCACGGCGATCGGCATGAAGTACACGACGTCGAGCGATCGGCGCACTCCGCGACCGAACCTGCGAGCGACCAGGGCGGCCCAGCCGCCGAAGACGTTGGCGGCCACCGTGGCGGAGAACGCCGTGACGAGGCTGACGACGAGGGCACCGGTCACGTCGGCTGTGGGATGCACGTAATTCTGCACGCCCATGTCGGAGGGCAGCACCCCGTTCCACTGTCCGGCGAAGCTCGCGACGACGATCACCACGAAGGGGAGGACGAACACGAGGAGGATCACCGCGAGGGTGACCACCCGGATGGCTCGCTGCCAGCGTCTAGACCAGACGAGCACGGACCACCTTCCCGGTCAGCGAGCGGTAGATCGCGTAGAGGCCGAACGACAGCACTGCGTTCACCAGCGCGATCGCGGCCGCCGTCGGCAGGTTGATCTGGAGGATCGCATAGCTGTAGATGAGCAGAGGGAGCGTGGTGACGCTCTTGGCCCCGAGAAAGAGATTGATCCCGAACTCGTTCACGGTGAGCACGAGCGCGAGGCTTCCGCCAGCGAGGAGGCTCGGGACGCCGTAGGGGAGCACGACGCGGGCGACGACTCGCCACGGTCTTGCTCCGAGGTTCGCGGCTGCCTCGATCAGGTGCTCGTCCATCTGGGAGAACGCCGCGAGCATCGGGCGCATCACGAACGGCGTGTAGTAGACGATCTCCGCGCACACCGAGCCCACCGGAGAGTAGAGGAAGCCGATCGGCGGTTGTGACAGGCCGAAGAGGTGCTCGAGGCCCACGTTCACCGCGCCGGTCGAGCCGTACAAGAAGATGAAGGCGAGGACGATCAGGAACGAGGGGAACGCGATCACCACGTCCACCAGCCGGCCGATGATGCCGCCGCCTCGGAACGCCATGAACGAGAGCGAGAGCGAGAGCAGGAGGCCGAGCACGACGCAGCCGACGGTCGCGCTGCCCGCGATCTCCACCGTCGTGACGAGCGAGTGCAGGAAGATCGCCGAGCGCGCGAGCCCCTGGTACTGGCTGAGGGTCCATCCGGTTCCTGTGGAAGGCGACAACGATCGCCGAGCGAGCAACACGATCGGGTAGACGAACGACAAGCCGAGCACGACGAGCGGCGGCGCGATCGAGGCGACGGACCGCAGCAGGCGGGCTCCCCGACTGCGCGTCTTTACAGATGGTGCCGGGCGCTGCGGTGCAGGCGCGGCGACGTCGGGGGTCGCGACGAGCTGAGTCACCGCCTCACGAGCCCGTTCCCGACGTCACTCGGGATCGAGGAGCACGGCCGCGTCCACGCTGAAGCCGATGTCGGCCGTGTCCCCGACGGCCGGGCACGGTGCGTGGGCTTGGACGTCGACCTTCACCGACTGGTCCCCGACGGCGACCACGACGTGGAGCGTCGGCCCGCGCCAGGAGACCTCCCGGACCGTGCCCGAGACGTGGTTCTGCGCGCCAGGACGATCGAAGTGCAGGTGAGCGGGACGCAGGCACAAAAGGCCGGTTCCCGGCCGGGGACGCTCGTGCGCGATCGCGACGATCTCGGCCGCACCCAACCGCACGCGCACGCGTGTCGCGGCGAACGTCTCGGGCAGCGCTTGGACCTCGAGGAGGTTCGTCACGCCGACGAAGCCGGCGGTGAAGCGCCTGCGCGGTCGCTCGTAGAGCTCGCGAGGCGTGCCGACCTCGACCAGCTGGCCGTCGTGGAGGACTGCGACCCGGTCGGCGAGCTGCATGGCCTCCTCCTGGTCGTGGGTGACGTAGAGGATCGTCTGGTCCGGCAGCCTCGCGTGGAGCGCTGCGAGCTCCTCGCGCATGCCGATCCGCAGCTGCGCGTCGAGCGCGGAGAGCGGCTCGTCCAAGAGCAGCACCTTCGGCTCCACCGCCAGCGCGCGAGCGATCGCCACACGCTGCTGCTGGCCGCCGGACAGCTCGCGGGGCTGACGGCCCCCGTAGGCTCCCATGCCGACGAGGGACAGCACCTCCGCGACGCGCTCGTTGGCACGGGCCCGCTTCCAGTGACGCGCCGTCAGCCCGAACCGAACGTTCTCCTCGACGGTCATGTGCGGGAACAGTGCGTACTGCTGGAAGACCATGCCCACGTCCCTGCGGTAGGGGGGCAGCATCGCAACGTCCCGGTTGCCGATGAGCAGACGGCCGGAGGTGAGCTTCACGAAGCCTGCCACCGCCCGGAGCGCCGTCGTCTTGCCCGACCCGCTCGGACCCAGCATCGCGAAGAATTCTCCGGGCTCGACCCCGAGGCAGAAGTCCTCGAGCACCACCGTGCGCTTGTACGCGACCTGCACCTGCTCGAAGGAGACGCCGGTTGCGTGATGGGCAGCGGCGCGGGCGCGGCCTCGGGAGCGCAGCGCGCGCTCCGTGCGCCGCCCTGCCACAGGCGCGCCGACTACGCCGGCAGCGACGGCCGAGACCCCACCGGCGCCCGGTGGCACGGCGTCGGCCGTCTCGGCGACGTGCGCCGAAGACGCCACCGTCAAGCCCCTTCGACCTGCGTGCTCCAGTCCTTGAGCAGCGAGGCCTGCTCTTTCACGACCTGCTTCCATGTCACGGGGAAGATCTTCACACCCTTCAGCAGGTTCTTCCACTCCGTGTACACCGCGGACTTCGGATGCACGTTCACGCGGCCCGGCAGTCCGAAGCACAGCGACGGGATCTGGTCCTGTGCGCTTGTGGAGAACAGGAAGTTCAACAGCGCCTTGCCAGCCGCGGCGTTCGGCGCGTTCTTGACGAGCCCCGCGGCATACGGGTCCGAGAAGGTCTCTTTCTGGCCCTTTGTGTCCTCGGGGAACCAGACCTTGATGTTGTCTCCGTGA
The DNA here is from genome assembly GCA_021800645.1 of Actinomycetes bacterium. Next base: position 1,871 of record JAJYYT010000111.1, on the reverse strand, counting down.
TGGGCATCGGACAGGTCCATCTGGACGTCGCCGTTCGCGACGAGGTCCTCGCCCTTGCTCACGAGCGCGTCCTGGGCGCCGGTGCCCGGCGGGTGGGCCGACACGTTGGCCTCGAGCTGCTTCAAGTACTTCAGCGCGTCACTCAGCCCGTACTCCTGTTGGAGCACCCAGAGGACCGCGAAGCCGTCACCGGCGGTGGTCGGGTTCGAGTAGCTGATCTTGCCGGCGAACCTCTTTGTCAGAAGGTCCTTCCAGGTGGTGGGCGCCGGCTTCACGAGCGTCGGGTTGTAGATGAAGTTCTCGTAGTTGTTGATCAGCGCGTACCAGTACCCGTGGCCTGTCGTCGGCTGGGCTGTCCTCTCGTCCGCGAAATGGGTCGGGGCGAGGATGCCCTTCTCCGCCGCCTCCTCGATGAAGGGAGGAAGCGCCACGAGGACGTCGGCCTGCGGGTGCGCTTTCTCGAGAAGGGCCCGGCTGGTGAGCGCCCCGCTCCCTGTGTCCACGATGTTGACGTGGACATGGTACTTGCTCTCGAACTGCGCAAACTCCGCGTTGAACCAGGGTTCGGCGCCTGTCGCCTCGTAGATCGTCACGGACGACCCGAGACTGGACGTCGAAGCACCGCTCGGCGACCAGCCGACCAATGATCCCGACGCCCCCAACAGGAGCGCTGCGACTCCTGCCAACTGCAGACGCAACCACCGACTTCGCATGACATGGCCCCCCTTCGATCGGGCTCGTTCGCACTGCCTATTGTCAACCCGTGGCAACCTGGCGCGTGATGGCGATCGAGCCATGCCGACGATAGCCCGCAGGCTATGGAGCCTCGCCGTGATCACCCTGGGTTCACTTGCACGTCACCGGCCGTTCACGGAGGCGGTCGCCGGGCCGCTCAGGCCCTCTCCGGCCGTTGCCCACGGACCCGAGGAGGCTCAGCGGCTCCGCTTGAGCGCGCCGTCGGCGAGCGCGTCGGCAGCCTCCCCGAGCCGAAGTCCCACGACGTCGAGCCGCCGGAGGAGCTCACGGTGCTTCAGGGTCTCGGCGTCGAGGGGAAGGTCGAACAGCGCCGCGACTTGCTGCTGGTAGAGGCGGCGAGTCCCGCCTGCCGCCTTGCGCGTGGCGAGCGTCGCCTCACGCGCGTTGCCGCGAGGCGCACGCAGCTCTGCAACCGCTGTGCGCATGGACTCGACGCCGTCAGCCAGCGCACGGATGAGCGGAGCCTCGAGCGCGAGGTCCTCAGGGTGGTACAGGTCCACCTCGCGCACGAAGTCGCGGAGGTTGTCGAGCACGTCGTCGATCGAGCGCGAGAGGCGGAAGAGGTCCTCGGGGTCGATCGGGGTGCTCAGCACCCTCCCGATGTGGCCGACCAGCTCGGCACGCGAGTCGTCGCCGGCATGCTCGAGCTCGCGCATCTCGTCGCGTGCCTGCGCGGGCGACACCTCCCCGGCGGCAAGCCGCGAGACCAGCGTGACCCCGAGGGAGGTGGCATCGAGCTGGTCCACGAGCAGTGTGAGGAGCCGAGACGAGCTGCGCCCCGCCAGGTCCCTCGCGAAGCGGGCCACCCCCACGGCCAGCCGCTGGCGCCGGACGACGCTCACCGCGCGAGGCTCCCGATCACGACGCCAACCGCCACAGCGCGCTCGCCAGAGCAGCCAGTCCGACGCTCGCGGGCAGCGTGACCACCCATGCGCCGACCAGTCTTCCCACGACCGGCCAGCGCACACGGGAGCGGGACTCGCTGGCGCCCGCACCGACCCTCTCGCACATCGTCGTCGTCGACGGGCAAGCGCAGGAGCCGATGCTGGATTGGTCGAGCTTCATCGCGGCCGCGGAGTCCGTCGAGGCCGAGCAGGTTCAACTCGCCGAGCGCT
>JAJYYT010000110.1 GCA_021800645.1 Actinomycetes bacterium | reverse complement strand
GGCGAAGGCCGACTTCACGAGCCGGTCCTCCCCTGAGTGGTAGGAGATCACCACCAGCCGCCCGCCCGGCGAGAGCAGCCTCAACGCGGCCGGCAGCGCTCTCGCGAGCTGCGAGAGCTCGTCGTTCACCGCGATCCTGATCGCCTGGAACACCCGGCGCGCCGGGTGGCCGCGTCGGCGCGCAGCTGCGGGAACGGCGCCCGCCACGACCTCGGCGAGCTGGCTCGTGGTGCTGACCGGCCGCGCCGCGACGATCGCCGCCGCGATCCGGCGTGCGAAGCGCTCCTCCCCATTGGCGGCGAAGAGCTCCGCGAGCTCGGTTGCGCTGGCGGTGTTGACGAGCTCGGCGGCCGTCACGCCGCTCGTCGCGTCCATGCGCATGTCCAAGGGCGCGGACAGCCGGTACGAGAACCCCCGCTCGGCTCGATCGAGCTGCGGGGAGCTCACGCCGAGATCCAACAGGACGCCTGCGACCACGGCTCCGGCCGCCGGCGACTGCGGCCACGACCTGGGGTCACCGGCAGCCGCCACGACCTCCTCTTCGAGCCGACCGAAGGTGGCGCGCCGCACCACCGCGCGGCGGCCGTAGCGCGCGAGCCGGGTGCGGGTCGCGGTGACCGCGTCGGGGTCCCGGTCTGCGCCAGCACGCCCAGGTGGCCGTGGGCCTCCAGCAGCGCGGCGGAGTGCCCGCCGCCACCTGCGGTGCCGTCGACGACCACGCCCGCGGGCACCGGCCCGAAGAGCGCGACCACCTCGTCCACCATGACGGGATCGTGTAGGAACGTCCGGGCCATCCGCAGCCCCTCGACGAGCGAGGCTCCCCGGGGATAGGTCCCTGGGCGACCAGGGCAGAAGAGGGCGGAGAAGAAGTCTTCCACCATGCCGGTCGAGGGGCTGCGCGTGGTCCGGCGCTCGCGGATCCGATGACGCCGTGGTGCGAATGTCGGGGTATGGGTCTTCTTTTGTTGCCTTGCGTGCTGTTGCCTTGCGTCCTCCTTCCCTTCGGGCTCATGGCGGATCGGCGGGCTCAGTCGGCCTCGAGGAACCACCTCTCTTGGGGCGCGACCCGTTCCTCCCAGACGCTCGGGTTCCACAGCTCGATCCGATCGATCGCCCCGTTCACCAGCACGTCCCCGTCCAAGCCCGCGAAGTCCCGCAGGTGCGCAGGAATGGCCATGCGGCCCTGCCTGTCGATCTCCACCTCGTGCGAGTGCGCCGCCCACAAGCGGGTCCGGTTGCGCCCTGTCCTCCCCTCTGCGGCCTGCTCCCGCATGGCCTGCAGCTGGCGCTGGAACTCCCCCAAAGTCCACAGCGCGAGGCAGCCTTCCTGGTTCTCCGACAGATAGCCGCCCCGCTCGAAGTCGGCACGAAATTTGGCAGGAAGGATCACCCTTCCCTTCGAATCGAGCGAGTGCTCGTACCTGCCGACGAATATCGCCACCGACCCCTGTCCAGTCCCCGTCCCCGTCCACGACGCTCCTCAACCCACGCCCTGTGCTCCACGTCCCACATGTGCTCCACTGCGAACCACTTCGCACCACTTTATGCCACATTCCTCCACCAGTCAACGCCACTCCCCCACTGGGGCACCCGGCTCGCCCACTGCGGCGGCCGCCAAGGGTCGGCGGTGAGAGCGTGCGCGATGAGAGCGTCGGCGGTGAGAGAGAGCGCGGTGAGAGAGAGCGCGGTGAGAGAGAGCGCGGTGAGAGAGAGCGCGCGGGCCAAGGCCAAAAGGAAAGGGCGGGGGAAAGTGCGCGGGATGGACGCAGGGAGGGAGGGTCGAGCGCCGCCGCTCAGGCCCTCACCACGTCCCAGCTCCCTGCGTCCGGGAGCGCCTCGATCAGTGCCTCGTCACCGGGCCAACCCGAGAGCCCCAGCTCCTCCAGGCCGATCGCCGCACCGGCGAGCGCGGTCGCGAGCGCGCCGCGAGCAGCCTCAGGCATCGCGAGCACCCCGACGAGCGGCTCGGGGTCCCAGCTCCGGTAGACGCAGCCGTGCACGAGCGCACCCTGGCGGCTCCGCCACTGGGCGAGACCGACGAGCTTGCGCCCGTCGACACAGACCTCCCCGGGTCCGACGCCTGCGAAGCACACCGCATCGCTCCCCGGTCTGGGAACGGACTTTCCTACGTGGACGGCGCAGACGTCCAGTCCGAGCGCGCGCGCCCACCATTGGCCGACGAGCGCCGCGCTCGCGCGCGGCTCGTCCGACCAGAGGGGGTCTTCCCGGGGGACCCACAGGTCGGCCCACACCTGGGCGCTGGGAAGGAGGAGCACCGCTGCGCCCCCGCTCCGGCGGCGGACCACCTCGACGCCCGCCCGACGGACACGGTCGGCGTCGACGACCGTCGCTGGTTGGGTGCTCCCGAGGACGGCGGTCGGACGCCTGACCTGGCGGATGACGAGCCGACGGCCCGCCGAACGGAAAGGCTCGACATCGAAGTCCTCCACAGCTGCGCCGGGCCTACCACCGCCGGGGGGTCCAGCGCTCAGGAGGCGACCGCCAGGTAGGGCTCCCACAACGGGTCGATCTCCGCGAGGTGACGCAGGCGCCAGAGGTGCCCTTCGGGCGCCCAGGGCTTGAAGGGCAGGGTCCAGCCGATCTCCGAGAGCAGCTGATCTCCCTTGGTCAAGTTGTCCCGCTTGCAGGACGCAACGACGTTCGTCCACTCGTGGCGTCCGCCGCGGCTCTTCGGCACGACGTGGTCGACCGTGTCCGCCGCCTCCGCGCAGTAGGCGCACAGGCCGCCGTCGCGCCGCAAGACCGCCCGCCTCGTGAGCGGCGGCGTGCGCGCCCAGCGCGGGATGCGGACCATCCGGGAGAGCCGCACGATCGCGGGCACCTCCACCGCCAGCTGGGCGGACCTGAACACCCGGGCCTCGGGCCTGAACGCGACTGCCTCGGCACGTCCGTCCAGCATGAGCACGACCGCGCGCCTGTCCGACACCAGCGCCAGCGGCTCGTACGTCGCGTTGAGCAGGAGGACCCGCTCCATGATCGAGAAGGCTACCGGAGAGGACGAGACCGACGAGGCCATCGACCATTCCGACACCACTCGAGGAACTCGACCACGTCCTCGGGCGCAGGGCGTCCGGACCCGTCGCCGCCGTAGGCCGTCTGCATGCGGAAGCGCCAGTACTCCTCGTCCGGCCACGGAGACGGGGGCCACCGCCGCCACCATCCCGGCCGGGCGAGGCGGACCGCCGTCACCACCGCGACCGGCCAGAGCCCCGGGCGCGACGCGACGGCCCGCGCGACGCCGCGGAGGCTGGGCGGCGCGCCAGCGCTCACGCCTGGACCGCTCCCAGCCCGATGCCGCGGAGGCCCACCGCGGCGGCGCCCACCAGCGGCCCGTCCTCCCCCAGCGCGCCTGGGACCACCCGTGCGTCCGCGACGAACGAGAGCCGTGCGCGTGCGGAGAGCTCGGCCTGCGCGGCGGCGAAGAACGGCGCACCGAAGCCGAGGGCGACGGAGCCCGAGACGAGGGCGAGCTGGAGGTCGAGGAGCGCGGCGACCGACGCGACCGCGCGACCGACGAGCGTCCCCGTCCGCTCGATCACCCAGGCGGGGGCCTCCGCCGCGGGACGCCCCGTCACGACCTCGATCGCCGTGCCAGACGCCTCGGCCTCCAGGCAGCCCCTCGCGCCGCACGCGCACCGGCGCCCGTCGGGCACGACCACGACGTGGCCAACGTGGCCCGCATTGCCGAGCCGTCCGTCGAGGAGGCGGCCGTCGACCACCAGCCCTCCCCCCACGCCAGTCGACACGACCATCGCGAGGTAGTCGCGGACCCCCGAGGCGCTCCCGAAGTGTCCCTCGGCCAGCGCCAAGGCCTTGGCGTCGTTGTCGACGAACGTCGGCAGCCCGGTCAACGAGCGGAGGCGGCTCCGCAGCGGGAAGTCACGCCACCCCGGGATGTTGAGCGGGGAGACCGCCTCCCCGTGGGCGCGCATCGGGCCGCCGCATCCGACGCCGCACGCTGCCACGCCTGCGGCGACCGGGAGATCGAGCACCTCTTGGACGACCGACGAGAGCACCTCCCACAAGGTCTCTCCGCCCGCCGGCCGTGGAGTGGCGACCGTCGACGCACCCAGCACCTCGCCGTCGGCGCCGACGACCCCGACCCTCAGCTTCGTGCCGCCGATGTCGACGGCCAGGACGCGATCCGCGCTCAGCGGTCGCGTCGGAACAGGTGCGAGCGGAGCCACTCCCGGGTGCCCGAGAGGGCGTGATCGAAGCTCGCGCCCTCTTCGCCCGGGCGCCGGGCACGGGTGAGGTCGTGCCAGCCTGCCTTGCCCAGTCGCCTGAGGTTCCGTTCGAACACGACAGCTGAGGCAAACATGATCGCCACGCCCAAGAGCCCGAGCAGGACCGACTCCGAGTAGAACGCGACAAGCACCGCGAGCCCGGCGAGGAACCCGAGCGCCGACCACTTGCACTGCCTGCCAGCGTGCCGATAGACGGTCTTGTTCCTCACGCGCTCCGCGAAGTGCGGGTCGTGGCGGACGAGCGACTCTTCGAGCTCGGCGAGGATCCGCTGCTCGTGCTCAGACAGCGGCACTGGCGCGACCCTCCTCGGCTCCGTCAGGCTCCATTCCCTGCCGTCCCTGCACGGTGGAGGACCTCCTCACCCGTCCTTTCGCTGCGCTCGTCGCCCCTGTGGCCGTCGAGGCACGAGCGCCCCGTCACCCACGAAGTCTACGGCGCTTCGCGAGGCTCCACATTGCGCGCCCAGGGCCGCGTCGGGCTCGCCCTAGGTCCGGTCGCCGCTCAGTGGGCGCCGGCGGCGCCTGAGCCGCCCCCAGAGCCCGGCCACCGCGGCGCCGAGCAACCCGGAGATGACGATGACCACGATCAACGGCGCCGTCGTCGTCCTCACCCAGAACTGGATCTGCACCTGCTGGAGGTTCACGACCGCGAACCAGACGAGGAGGACCGCCATGACGCCGGCGAGCACGAGCCTGGCATCCCTCGCTCGGCCGCGGCGGGGTCGGGCGTCGGCCGTCGGCTCCTCGCTCGATGCCGGCAACCGCTCCTCCACTCCGGCTCCTTTCGATGCCACAGGGTCCAGCGCGCACCCTGGCGCGGCCCCTATCCTCCGATCCCCGCCACTCCCACTGGGCACGAGACGCCGGTACCGCCGAGCCCGCAGTAGCCGTTGGGGTTCGCGGCCAGGTACTGCTGGTGGTACGCCTCTGCGTAATAGAACGGGCCGGCGCTCGCCACCTCGGTCGTGATCGGGCCGAATCCCGCAGCGAGCAGCAGCTGCTCGTAGCGTCTCGCCGCCGCACGTGCCGTGCGCAGCTGCGCCTCGGACGTTGCAAAGACCGCGGAGCGGTACTGCGTGCCGACGTCGTTGCCCTGCCGCATGCCCTGGGTCGGGTCGTGGCCCTCGAAGAACACGGCGACGAGCTCCTCGTAGGTGACCTCGCCGGGACGGAAGACGCACAGGACGGTCTCGGCGTGCCCGGTGCGCCCGGTGCACACCTCTTCGTAGGTCGGATTGGGGGTGAAGCCGCCGCTGTAGCCGGCGGCAGTGGTGAACACCCCAGGGGTCTCCCAGAACTTGCGCTCGGCTCCCCAGAAGCACCCCATCGCAAAGAGCGCTCGCTCGGTGCCCTCGGGGAACGGCGGCACGAGGGGCGTGCCGAGCACCAGGTGACGCTCGGGCACCGCGATCGGCACCAGCCTCCCGGGCAGCGCCCGCTCCTCGTCGACCATCTCGAGCTTGTCGGCCGTCGACCGGCCGGAGAAGATGCCCACCTCGCGCTCCCTCGTCGAAAAGCTCCCGTCTTCGTGCAACGAGCCCTGGCGGAGACACTAATGGGCGCCGGCTCCCGGGCTCACCCCGGCCCGTCACGAGTGGTGCCGGTCATCGCGGAAGCTGCCGCGCCCGGCGCTCCACTCCGCTGCGCGCCGGGTGCGCCAAGTCCTCCGGCGCTGCTCCCGCCGCCACCGCCACCCGCGCTGCGGTTCCAGGCCCGCCAGACCAGCCGATGCACCGGGACGTAGCGGGGCACGTCCCGCAGTCCCGGGATGAACGGCACGGCGAGGAGCAGGATCGTCGCGACCCCGGTCAAGTAGACGGCGATGAGGTCGACGTTCGCAGATGTCCGGAACCCCGGGACCTGGTACCACAGGTCGTAGAGCCAGAGCCAGGGCTGGCCGGGGTAGCTCCCGGTCTCGTTCATCACGCCCCACTGTGTCCCGAGGAGATGGAGCCTGTGGGCGACCGCGGCGAAGTAGCTGCCGTCCTCGAGGAAGAGGAGGGGCTTGGTGAAGTTGGTGCCGTAGAACTGGTTGTGCGCGAGAAGGGCCGCGTCGAGGGCTCCCGAGCGCGCCATTGTCAGCTCTTCTTGCATGAGGAGGGGCACCGGCCCGTCCGCAGCGGGCGGCACCGAGGGCACGCCGTGGTTGAAGGTGACGTGGGGCACGACCTTCAAGTAGGCGGTCGCCCATGCGCGCTGCTGCGTCTTCGTCGCCGACTCGTATCGGTGCAGGGCACGGCTCAGCACAGGGTCCCCCGACGCATGGGTCGACAGCGGCGAGAGCACGAAGGTGTCAGCGGAGTTGATCGGCTGGAGCACGCCGGCGATCTGCTGCCAGGACACGACGATCTTCTGCACCATCCCCGACCCCGGGGGTGTGCCTGTGTTGTTGTAGGGCGGGCCGTACGTCGCGGTCTCGCTCGTGTAGGCGAGCTCTGCGGCGCTCGTCGCCATGAAGTCCCCCGGTGTGGCGTGAGCCCAGCTCTGGACCGTCACCGAGGGGACGTCGGGGGACGAGACCACCGACGCAAGGACGATCACGAGCACCAGCACCACCGTGCCTGCGATCCCGG
>JAJYYT010000109.1 GCA_021800645.1 Actinomycetes bacterium | reverse complement strand
GCGAACTGGAACGCAGCCACGGGATATCGGCGGTGCTCTCCTCGCTCTACCCCTTTGCGGTGCGGATCGACAAGGCGCCGGTGGTGCTGGGGGCGCTCGTGGGCGCGGCCGCCGCGCTCTACATCGTGCCCCGGCGCGCGGCGATCCCGCTGGCCGCGCTGCTGCTGCAGATCCTCGTCTTCATCGCCGAGGGCGCCGTGGGCGCCTCGGTCATCAACCGCTACCTGCTCTCCGCGTGCGCGCTTGCGGTTGTCTTCGCTGCGATCGCCCTCGGCGGCTGGTCGCTGCTTGCGCGCTCGCTGCGGCGCACGCTGTGGATGGGCGCGGCGGTTGCGCTGCTTGCCTACGGCGCGCTCAACGTGCTTGAGACCTTCCACATCTCCGAACTGCCCCGGACGATGGCCTACCACGAGGACTTTCACGTCGATCTGGCGCGGGCGCTGGACAGCGCGCCGGTGCGCAGCGCGCTTGCTCGCTGCCCGCTCGTCTCGCTGCCCGATAACAAGCTGATACCCGATGCGCGCTTCATCCTCGGGGCGGGCCACGCCCGCATCGTCGCGCGCAGCCAGGCAAGCGATCAGGCTGCGGCCGGCAGCTTCGGCCTGGAGCGCGCGCTCGCGCACGGCTCTGTGGCCGTCTACCCGCTGGGAGCGGCGGTCTTCTTCGAGGCGCTCGTGGACCGCTTCTACGCGGGTGTGGAGTCCGACCCCGTCCTCCGCCCCCTCTACCCCGAGGACCTCGACCCGCCCAACGAGCACCTGCGCCTCTTCTTGATCCAGTACTGGGGCGGTCCGCGTGCCTACCAAGGGCAGCGGGGCCATCCACGGCTGCGCATGCGCCACGCCCCGTTCGCGATCGGGCTCGCCGAGCGCGACGCCTGGCTCCGCCTCATGCTCGCCTCACTCGCACAGTCCGGCATCGACGCCGAGGACGAGGCCGAGATGGCCGAGTACTTCCGCGCTGCGGCCACCCAGCTCATCAACCGCGCGGGCACCGAAGCGCGCTGAGGCTCGTGCTGGCGCTTCCCCTGGCGACACCGGGCGTGCCCGAGACCAGCACTCCGGCCCGGTTCCTCGTCTGGTGCGCGCGCAAGCAGGCACGCGTGCTCATGTCCGGCTCGTTCTTCGGGATCGTCTGGATGGTCAGCCAGGCCATGATCCCCCTCGCGCTCGGCGCCGGGCTGGGTGCGGTGGTGCGTCGCTCGAAAGGCGAGATCGTGCTCTGGTCACTCGTCGTGCTGGGGCTCGGGCTGCTCCAGGCGGCTGCAGGGATCCTCCGGCACCGGCGCGCAGTGCTGAGCTTCTGCACCTGTGCGAGCCGGGTACAGCAGCTGGTGGCCAGGAGCGCGGCCGCGCTCGGCGGGGACCTCGCACGCCGCGTCGCGACCGGTGAGGTGGCGAACATCGGCGCGTCGGATATCGAGCGCGTGGGCGACGTGCTGGACATCGTCGCAAGGTTCTCCGGCGGCGTGGTGTCCTACGCGGTGGTGGCGGCCGTGCTCCTCGTCGTCTCCGCGCCGCTCGGCGCGATCGTCGTGCTCGGCGTGCCGGCTGCCGTGCTCGCGGTGGCTCCCGTGCTGCGTCCGCTCGAGCGACGTCAGACGGCGGAACGTGATCGGAGATCCGAGGCCAGCTCCGTCGCCGCCGACACCGTCGCCGGCCTGAGGGTGCTGCGAGGCCTCGGCGGGGAGCAGGTCTTCGCGAGCCGCTATGCCCGAGCGTCAGGCGAGGTGGCGGCGGCGGGGGTCCGGACCGCCAACCTGCAGGCGCTCCTCGACGGTGCCCAGGTCGTCTTGCCCGGAGCCATCGTCGTGGCAGTCACCTGGGTCGGGGCGCACCTGGCTGTCGACCGCTCGATCTCGCCTGGCGACCTCGTCGCGTTCTACGCCTCGGCAGCGTTCCTCGTGGTCCCGATGCAGACGTTCGTGGAGGCCGCGTCCCGGTGGACCGCCGCGGTGGTGGCAGCGCGGCGAGTCCTCGCAGTCCTGACGATGGAACGCGACATGCCGACCACCGGGCTCCCTGTGCCCGCGAGTGCGCCTTGGGGCGACCTCATCGACGAGGAGACGGGTGCGCGGATCGCGCCGTCGCTGCTGACCGCGGTGGTGCCGGCGACTCCCGAGGAGGGGACGGAGCTCCTCGAGCGCCTCGCTCGCTGGAGGTCGCCGCGCCCGGGCTTCGAGGTCCGCTGGGGGGACGTGCCCGTCGGGAACCTCTCCCTCGAGTGGTATCGCGCGCACGTCGTGATGCTGGAGCGCTCGCCCTTCCACCTGCGCGGCACCGTCCGCGAGGCGCTCAGCCCGGCTGACAGCGGTGCCGGCAAGCCCCGAGGTGCGCGTACGGGCTCCAGGCTCTCCGTGGCCGCCGCCTTGGACGCCGCCCAGGCGTCGGACGTCGTGGCATCGCTCCCCGACGAGCTCGACACCGTCCTGCCCGAGCACTGGCGCACGCTGTCAGGCGGCCAGCGCCAGCGCCTGTCCCTCGCCCAGGCGCTCCTTGCGGACGCTGACGTGCTGGTGCTCGACGACCCGACGAGCGCGGTCGACGCGCACACCGAGGCAGACATCGCCAGAGCGCTCGCCGAGGCACGGCGGGGACGGACCACGGTCGTCACGACGACGAGCCCGCTCGTCGCCGAGCAAGCGGACGTCGTCGTCGTGCTCGACGGCGCGGCCAGGGCCGCGGGACGCCACGAGGAGCTGCTCGCGGCGGACGCCACCTACGGGGCGCAGGTCCTGCGCGGAGGTGCGGCGTGAGCGCTTCGGCTGCCACGGCACCCCTCGACAGGCCCGCGTTCCCTGTCGCCAAGCCCGCAACGGTGCGTCGCTACGTCCGCGGGGCATTGCGCCGCGAGTGGCGGGCCGGCGCGCTCGTGCTCGGATTCTTCGCCCTTGCGAGCATCGCAGGCCTGGTCGGCCCGCAGGTGCTCGGCCAGGTGGTGTCGGACGCCGCCGGCAGGGGAAGGGAGCTCGGACGTGTCGAGCTCGCAGCAGGGATCTTCGCCGCAGCCCTGGTCGTGCAGGGTTTGGCTGCGACCGCAGCGTCGCGCACCGCCGGCCACCTGACCGCCCGCCTCCTCGCCCGCCTGCGAGGCGACTTCGTCGGTGCGGTCCTCGGCCTGCCGCTGGGGGCGGTCGAGCGCGCGGGCACCGGCGAGCTCCAGACGCGGGCGTCCTCGGACGTGGAGCAGCTCACCTGGTCCGTCCGGCAGGCGGCGCCCCAGATGGCGGTGGCGGTCGCGCAGTGCATTGCCATCGTGGCTGCGCTCCTCGTCACGGCACCGCTGCTCGGTGTGGTCCTGGTCCCGACGGTGCCCTTTCTCGTCGCCGGGACCCGCTGGTACCTGAGACGAGCCCGCCCCGGCTACGAGCGGACGATGTCGACCTGGGACGAGACGAACGGGCGGGTGCAGGAGTCGGCAGCCGGTGGGAGGACCATCGAGACGCTCCGCCTCGGCGACCGGCGTGTCGCGCAAGTCGACGACGACATCGCCCGATGGGTGGCGGCGGAGCGCTACACGCTGCGGCTGCGGACCGTCTACTTCCCGATCACCGAGGCGTGCTACGTCGTCCCCCTGGTGCTCGCGCTCCTCGTCGGAGGACTGCTGCACGTCGACGGGAGGCTGTCGATCGCCGCCACGACCGCGGCGATCCTCTACGTGCAGCTGCTCATCTCGCCGGTGGACACGGTCTTGAGCTTCCTCGACGAGATCCAGCTCGGGGCCGCCTCTCTCAGCCGCCTGCTCGGGGTGCAAGAGGTGGGTGCGCCACCTTTCACGACGACTGCGCCTTCCGGCTCCGACGTCGTCGCCAAGGAGGTCCGCTACGCCTATCGCCTCGGCCACGACGTGCTGCAGGGCGTCGACCTCGCGCCACGTCCTGGGTCCCGCGTCGTCCTCGTAGGGCCGAGCGGCGCGGGGAAGAGCACCTTCGCGCTGCTCCTCGCCGGGATGCACGCGCCACGGACCGGGTACGTGCGGGTGGGCGGCGTCGATGCGCACACGATGGCGCCGGAGCGGCTGCGCGGCGAGGTGGCGCTCGTCACCCAGGAGTACCACGTGTTCAACGGGACGCTGCGCGAGAACCTCGCGCTCTCCGCGCCGCAGGCGGACGACGGCGACTTGGTCCGGGCGCTCGACGTGGTCGACGCCCGGCCTCTCCTCGAGCGCCTCCCTTCAGGGCTCGACACGATGCTCGGACCCGGAGCGGTGCAGCTTTCTCCCGGGGAGGCCCAGCAGCTCGCGTTGGCGCGTCTGGTGCTCGCGGACCCCCACACCCTCGTGCTCGACGAGGCGACCGCGCTGCTCGATCCTCACATGGCCCGTCACCTCGAGCGTTCGCTCGCCAGGGTGCTCGAGGGTCGCACGGTCATCGCGGTCGCACACCGCCTGCACGCGGCGCTCGACGCCGACCTCGTCGTCGTCGTGGAGGGAGGTCGCGTGGTGGAGGAGGGCACCCATGCAGAGCTCCTCGCCCGAGATGGCAGCTACGCGGCGCTGTGGCGCTCGTGGCGAGGCACCAGTGCCACGGCCTGACGCGCGCTACTCTCCGCCCGAAGCGCGCAGGCTCTTGACGTCGAACTGCCGCACGAGGTCGTCGAGCGGGACGACCATCTCGGGGGACACCGAGCGGTGCTCCCCCTCTCTCAGGTGCACCCCGGTGCCGATCGCGACGAACTGGATCACGCGCACGTTCGAGCTGGCTCTTCCCTCTCTGAGCTTCACCGCGACGATCCCATCCGCCTTCATCGTCACGCCCGCGCGCTGCATCCTCTCCATTGCGCGCTCGCGCGCGAGGTAGAGCGCCTGGGTGAGGTTGGGAAGCTCGACGTTCTGTCCCTGCTGGGCGGCCCACTCGCGCGCCGATCGGCGCGGCGCGATGACGAAGCTGGCGCCGGCGGCGAGACCGAGCGGCCACCAGCCCGTACGGGTGAGCAGGACGAAGTCGCGTGCAGAGAGGTCGGAGATGAACTCGAAGCGATGGGCGGCGCCACCGATTCGGCGCACGGCCGTCCCCGTCAGCTCGATCGACACGTGGTGCGACGACACCCGGACGCCCACCTCGACGCCGAGCACGCCCGAGCCTCCGGCATGCTGGCAGGACTCGCGGAGCTGCGTCGCCGCCTGGTCGACCGCGCCGGCGAAAGCGTTCGACGCTTCCTGCACTTCTCCCGTGGTCCACTGCCAGGCACCCCATGGGATGGACCACCACGAGATCCCGTAGACGAGGTCGACAGGCTCCCAGCCCGCCGAATGCAACAGGAGCATCTCGTCGATCGTGAGGTCCGAGGTGGTGCCCCGCGCCTCCCCTGTGGAGACCTGCGCCGGCGCCTCCGCCAACGCGCTCACCGCGCGGCGGACCTCGTCACCGAGCGTCACGGTCCCGAGCTCCCGGTCACGTGAGCCGCACGACCGGTGCCGCGTCGGGGAGGGGGTCGAAGTCCTTGAAGCGACGCACCCTGGTGCCCTTGAGCGTGCACTGGATCGAGAGGTCGCCCTCGCCGATCTCCCGCTCGGAGCGCTCGAGCGTGGCACCGTGGAGGATGTCGGCACCGAGCTGCGCGCGCACCCGCTCTCGAGCGAGACGCCTGGCGGCCGCCTCTGCGCGGTTGACCTGGTCGACCGGGCCGACGCCCGCCACCCCGCCGGCGGACGGGCCGTACCAGGTCCCGACGTTGGCGCCCGCGAGCTGGTAATGGGTGATGCAGTAGCCGAGCATGCGGACTGCGCTCAGGGTCGCGGCCACCGAGACCGGCGCGAACCCGGCCTCGATCAGCTTCGCCAGCCGCTGTCCGGACAGGTACGTGCTGAACGGGGAGGCCGGCGTCGGCGCACCGTCAACCACCACGGCCGTCCCGCTCGCGCGGAATTCGACGGTCATGCCGCCGACGAACGGGCGCATCGAGTCGAGGACCCCGACGATGCCGGTGGCCCCGAGCCCCCGTGCCTCGTCCACCATGCGGGCCATTGCCAGCCCCCACCCGGTCGCCCAGCTCTCCTCGAGCCATGTGAGCTCGTAGTTGGCCCCGTACATCCGATGCTCGGCACTCACGAAACCGTGCGGGCACTGCCACTGTTCGAGGTACTGGCCGCGACGCTGCGGGCCTGCCGTCCACCCCCCGCCGAGCATTCCGCCGATCCCCCCCGTCGGCGTCCCGAACCCGCCTGTGGAAAGGAACCAGCTCCACTGCATGATGGCGTAGCCCTGGACGTAGCCGACGGGACGCATGCCCATGTCGAGGCAGGAGGCGAAGTCGGCGACCGAGAGCCCGGACGTCCACGCCCCTTCGGTGAGCCGACGGGTTGCCGCCTCTGGGAGCTTGTCTGCGCCGGTCGCGGCCATCAGCCGTCGAGAGAGATGATGGTCTTGGGCTGGGGGATCGTGAAGTCGCCTTCGGATCGCGCGACTGCGGTGCCGAGCGAGAGGAACTCGATCGTGTGTGCTCCCCACATGTGGCTCTTCTCCTCGAGCCGAACCCCGACGATGCCGGTCGCCTCCAACTCGTTCGCCTCGTCCTGCATGCGCGTCATTGCGAGCTCGCGGGCTTCGTAGAGCGCCTGGGTGAAGTTCGGGAGCTCGACGTTGCGGCCCGCAGCGCGGACGGTCTGCCCGAGCCCCCGGTGGGCGATGTGGTACACGCAGGTCCCCATGACGAGCCCGAGCGGCACGTGGCCGGTCTGCATGAGCACCCAGAAGTCCTGTCCCGAGAGGTCCGAGGTGAAGGGCTTCCCCTGGCGGTTCCGGTAGGAGCGTCCATCCTCGGACTTGACCGCCGTGCCGACCGCGATGAACTCTGCGGTGTCTGCGCCCCACTCGTAGTAGTTCACGTCGAGACGCACGCCGACGACGC
>JAJYYT010000108.1 GCA_021800645.1 Actinomycetes bacterium | reverse complement strand
GACCTGCGAGTGCGCCCGTTCGCTCCCAGCGCAACCAAACGGCCCGTCGAACCCCATCACCTCGCTTGACGAGCCCTTCCTCAGCTTGCAGTTAAACCCGAACGACGGAGTCAAGCGGCCTTCTTGACGGCCGGATAGCGAGCCCGGGGCGGTCGTCGGGTGCCGTTGGGGCGTCCGGGGCCTCGCCCGGGGTGCCGTGGTGGTCGTGCTGTCCGACGGCTGGGACCGCGGTGACCCTGAAGTGCTCGGGGCGGAGATGGCCCGCCTGGCACGGGTGGCGCACCGGGTCGTCTGGGTCAACCCGCTCAAGGCGACCCCGGGCTATGCCCCGCTGGTCCGGGGAATGGCGGCGGCGCTGCCCTACGTTGACGACTTCGTGGAGGGGCATTCCGTCGAGTCGCTGGAGGCGCTGGCCCGCCTTCTCGGCGAAGAGGCGGGCGGGCGCAGGCATGAGCGAAGCAGGCATGAGAGCAGCAGGCATGAGAGCAGCAGGCATGAGAGCATGAGGCATGAGAGCATGAGGCATGAGAGCATGAGGACCGGGTGAAGGAGGTCGTCTCAGACATCGAGCGGTGGCGTCGCGAGGGCCTTCGCGTCGCGATCGCCCGGGTCGTCGGCGTGGAGGGATCCGGCCCACGCGATCCCGGGGCCACCATGGCCGTCAACGAGCGCGGCGAGGTAGCCGGCTCCGTGTCGGGTGGCTGCGTCGAAGGCGCGGTGGTGACGGAGGCGCTCGACGCGCTCGAGCGGGGGGGCGCGCGCCGTCGCACCTACGGCTATTCGGACGACGAGGCGTTCGCAGTGGGGCTCACCTGCGGCGGGACGGTCCACGTGCTCGTGGACCCCTCGCTCCCGTCCGTCTACGAGGAGCTGCGCGACGCGCTCGCCGCGGAAGAGCCTGTCGCGCTCGCTACGGTGGTCGAGCTCGGCGTTGAGACAGGGCACGGCGCGGGCGGCGGCGGCGGTCGCAAGGCTCTACGGCTCGGCGCGAGCATTCTGGTGCGCGCCGACAGCACGTCCGAAGGGAGTTTGGGCGTGGAGGAGATCGACGCAGTCGTCCGCCGGGATGCTGCGGGCGCGCTGGCGAGCGGCCTCTCCGACACGCGCCACTACGGGAGCAAGGGAGAAGCGCGCCAGCGGGACGTGTCGATCTTCTTCGAGGTGTTCGCGCCGCCTCCCCGAATGGTGATCTTCGGCGCTGTGGACTTCACCGCTGCGCTGGCGAAGATCGCCAAGATCCTCGGTTACCGGGTGGAGGTGTGCGACGCACGTCCGGTGTTCGCGACGCAGGCCCGCTTCCCCATGGCCGACGAGGTCGTTGCCACCCGCCCCGAGCGCTACCTCGACGCCGTCGGCGCGTCGCTCAGCCCGCGCGACGCGGTGTGCGTGCTCACCCACGATCCGAAGTTCGATGTCCCCGCGGTGATCGCCGCGCTCGCGACCGACGTCGGCTACCTCGGCGCGATGGGCTCGCGCCGGACCCACGAGGATCGCGTGGCGCGGCTCCGGGCCGCTGGCGTCCCGGAGGACTCGCTCGCGCGGGTCATGTCGCCGATCGGGCTCGACATCGGCGCCAGGACGCCCGAGGAGACCGCTGTGGCGATCTGCGCGGAGATCATCGCCTACAGGACGGGGAAGCCCGCGCCGTCGTTGCGGGACCGGAGCGGGCCTATCCACGAACCCGGCTCGCGCCCGGCAGTGTCGCCGGCGCGTGCCGGGCACTGACGAGCACGGGGTGGAGCAGGTCCTCGACCAGGGGCGGTCTCGGCCTCCCGCCGCTGCAGTGCTGCTCGCCGCAGGAGACGGGACGCGGTTCACGAGCGGCGCCAAGCTGCTCGCGCCCTTTCGCGGCCGGCCTCTCCTTGCCTGGGCGATCGAACCCGCGCTCGAGGCCGGCCTCCCGGTCGCGGTCGTGCGCGGCGCCGTCGATCTGACGCCAGTGCTGGCGGAGCTCGGGGCGCAGGTCTCGGTGGTCGACAACGAGCGATGGCGCGAGGGCCAGGCGACGTCGCTCCGTGCTGGGATCGCGTGGTGCGAGCGGGCCGGCTTCGGCGCAGCGGTGGTCGGACTCGGCGACCAGCCGCTGGTCCCGGCCTCCGCCTGGAGAGCCGTGGCGGCGTCCCGCTCGGCACCGATCGTTGCGGCGAGCTTCGGGGGACAGCGGCGTCCTCCCGTGCGTCTCGACCGGGCCGTGTGGGCGTTGCTCGCCAGCTCTGGTGACGAAGGAGCTCGTGAGCTCATGCGCCGGCGGCCGGACCTCGTCGCCGAAGTAGCGTGCGAGGGCGAGCCCGTGGACGTGGACACGGTCGCCGACCTCGTGGCGCACGGCCGCTCTGAGCACGACACCTGGTCGCAGACGGATGGAGCAAGGTGAAGCTGTGGAGCTGATCGAGTGGAGCTGATCGAAGGGAGCTGAGCGAATGGAGCTGATCCGAATGGAGCTGAGCGAGTGGAGCTGATCAACGAGTTCACGGTGAACGTTCCCATCGACGAGGCATGGGACGTGCTCACTGACGTCACGCGCATCGCGCCCGCGATGCCGGGCGCCAAGCTTGAAGGGGTAGAGGGGGACGAGTACCGCGGGGTGGTGAAGGTGAAGGTGGGGCCGGTCACGGCCGAGTACCGGGGGGCCGCGACCTTTGTCGAGCGTGACGCCTCTTCACACCGCGCGGTGCTGCGTGCCGAGGGGCGCGAGACGCGCGGTCAGGGCAACGCGACTGCCACGATCACCGCCACCCTGGCCCCCGTCGGTGAAGGTACGAAGGTGTCCGTGCTCACGGACCTGAGCGTCACCGGCCGGGTCGCGCAGTTCGGCCGCGGCGTGCTTGCGGACGTGAGCAACAAGCTGCTGGGCCAGTTCGTCGCGTCCCTTGAAAGGACAGTCCTCGGAGGAGGAGCGACGAGCGGCTCAAAGAGCGCGGAAGGAAGCGCTCCAGGCGAATCCGGCGCGCCGGACGGCGAAGGAAGCTCTAGAGCCGAACCAAGTGTGCCCAGCCCGAGCGCGCTGGTGGGCGTGACCGAGGTCAAGGAAACCGCCGAGGCCGGCGGCGCACCGGGAGAGAGCAGGCAGCTCGGCAAGGCCCCTGGGGTCCCGGGAGAGGATCGCGAAGTGGTCCCCGTCGACATCATGCGCGTCGCAGGACCGGCCATCGCCAAGCGTGCGCTCCCTGTCGTCCTCGTGCTCGCAGCAGCCTTCATCCTTGCCCGGCGGCGCATGTGCAGGCGGCGTCGACGGACGCAGGGGTGAAGCGCCTGGGGCAAGCGCCGCCCCCGTCAACCTCCGATCATCGACATTGAGCGACGCGGGCGGAGAAAGCCGGGTTCATTGATGCCGTGGCCGGGGAGCTTGCCCCAGACCGCTCGTCGAAGCAGCATCTCCAGTTCTTCGTCGCTGCCGCCGTCTCGCAAGAGCTCTCGCACTGGATGCTCTGCATCGGAGAAGAGGCAGTTGCGGATGGCACCGTCCGCGGTCAGCCGAAGCCGGTTGCAGGTGCCGCAGAACGGCTCGCTCACGGTGGAGATCACACCGATCTCTCCGCGGCCGTCGGCGAACCGGTAGCGGTCGGCAGGCGAGGGGTCTCCGGGCTGCCGGACCGGCTCCATCGGCCAGATCGCGCAGATTCGCTCGAGCACTTCGCGGCCGGGGACCAGCTGTGCGCGGTCCCAGGCGCCTTCGGCGTCGAGCGGCATGTACTCGATGAAGCGCACGACCCGACCCGTGTCGCGAGCGAACGCCGCGAAGTCGAGGATCTCGTCGTCGTTGCGCCCTCTCATGAGGACCACGTTCACCTTGAGAGGAGACATCCCAGCAGCCTCGGCAGCGGCCATCGCGTCGAGGACGATCTGGAGAGTCCCGCGCCGCCGGATCGCGGCGAACCGTTCAGGGCGCAGTGAATCGCAGCTCACGTTCACCCGTCGGAGCCCGGCGTCTGCCAGTGCGCCGGCAATCGGGGCGAGGAGCATGCCGTTGGTCGTGAGCGCCACGTCGTCGAACCCAAGGGAGGCCACGCGGCCGACCAATTCGCAGATGCCGCGCCGCACGAGAGGCTCACCGCCGGTCAAGCGGACCGACTTCACCCCTAGATTTCGCGCCACGCGTGCGACCCGGATGATCTCCTCGAAGCTGAGGATCTCCGCTCGCGGCCGGAAGGTCATGCCTTCGTTGGGCATGCAGTAGACGCAACGAAGATTGCAGCGGTCGGTGACCGACAGCCGGAGATCGTCATGGACTCGGCCGAAGCGATCGACCAGCGGTCCTTGGGTCGGCATCGCGTCCGCGTCGAAGCTGGGCGTCGGCACGGAGCCCCGTGCACGAGGGGGCCCGACGCGCACCGTGGTCACCGCGCTCACATGCCCGCCGGTCGCCCGACCACCGACCCGGCGCGGAGGCGCTCCAGTCCGCAGGCCATCGCCCTAGGTTACCGGCGCGCTGCTGGGCGCGCTCAGTGGGGCTTGCCGCCTCCCAGGAGCTCGAGCGCGTGCGGGATCGCATCGAGGACGGCGTCGAGAGACTCGGTCGCACCTGCCGGTGAACCCGGGAGGTTGAGCACGAGGCAGCGCCCCGAGGTACCGGCGATGCCTCTCGAGAGGCGGCCGAGGGGGTTGACCGCCCGCATCGCCTCGGCGAGGCCCGGAGCCTGCCGGTCCACCACACGAAGGGTCGCCTCCGGGGTGAGGTCCGTCGGCGAAAAGCCAGTGCCACCGGTCGACACGAGGAGCCCGAAGAAACCGTCCGCCATCTCGGTGAGGGCAGTGGCGACCGGGGCGACGCCGTCGGAGACGGTCCTTCGTTCGACCACCTCGAACCCACGTCCCGTGAGCAACTCCACGAGCGCCGCACCTGAACGGTCGTCGCGGCTGCCGGCATGGACCGACTCCGAGACGGTGAGAACCTTCGCACGCAGTGCCACGGCCGCCGACGATATCTGCAGCGTCGTCGTGCCCGGGGAGCGGTGTCCGTGGGGAGGGCTCCTTGCCTAGCCGCGCAGCGCCTAGCCGCGGAGAGGCGCTGCAGATTCTGATGCTAGTCGGAAAAAGAACCGCAAATACGCCGGAATTCTTGCTAGAGTCGCCGCTTGTGCTGCGTTACAGCAGGCTGCTGGCCGCCCTCGCCGTCTGTCTCGGGGTCGAGCTTGCGGTGGCGGTCGTGGGATCGGCCTGCCCTCAGGCCGGGGCAGCGCAGAGGGCGACGCACGCGGACCATAGGGGGTCGGGTCCGGTCGACGTCCTCTACGCAGGTTCGCTCGTGACCCTCATGCAGACAACCCTCGACGCCGCCTTCCACCGGGCGACCGGCTACGAGATCACAGGCATCCCGGGCGGGTCGACAGCGCTCGCCAACGAGATCAAGGGAGGCGTCGAGCGGGCCGACGTCTTCGTCAGCGCCTCCCCGGCGGTGAACAGGAAGCTCGAGGGCCAGCGCAACGGCGCATGGGAGTCGTGGTACGTGTCGTTCGCGACGTCGGCGCTCCGCTTGGGCTACAACCCGCGCAGCAAGTTCGCCCGGACATTGCGTCGAAGGCCGTGGTGGCAAGTGGTGACCGACAAGGGGTTCCTGCTCGGGCGCACCAATCCGGTCACAGACCCCAAAGGCGTGCTCGCGGTACGTGCGCTCGTCGAAACCTCCGCCGTGCACCACGACCCGGCCCTCAGGGCCTTGGCGACCACGCCGTCCAACGTCTTCCCCGAGCAGACGATGGTGGGCCGGCTCCAGGCGGGCGAGCTCGACGCCGGCTTCTTCTACTCGGTGGAGGCTTCGGCGGCGAAGATCCCCACCGTTGCGCTCACCGGCATCTCTGAGCACGCGACGTACACCATCTCGGTGCTCGCGCATGCGCCCCACCGACGCGCTGCCGTCGCCTTCGTCCGCTTCCTGCTCGGGAAGCGCGGGCGCGCGCTCCTCGAGAAGAACGGCTTGCGTCCGGTGGTCCCGGCGAAGCTGTCGGGGCGCCGCACCGCGGTCCCCAGGGCGTTGCAGCGTACGATCGGACGGTGAGCGGGTGAAATCCCGGGGTCCGTCGAGGACCCCCTTGCCTTGGCTCGGAGCCCTGCTCGTTGCCTACCTCGCGATCCCAGTCGTAGCCTTCTGCGTCCGTCTCGCCTCGACGCACAGCCGGGGATTTCACGATCCCGGGCTGTTTCCGGCGCTCGCGACGTCGGTCGCGGCTGCGTCGATCTCCACGGCGCTCATCACGATCCTCGGGGTCCCGCTCGCCTACCTCCTCTCACGCTCGCGCGGGCGCTTCGCCGCTGCAGTCGGCGTCGCCGTGCAGCTTCCGCTCGCTGTGCCTCCCGTGATGAGCGGCATCCTGCTCGTCTACGTTGTCGGCCCTTACACGCCGCTCGGTCGGTTCTTCAGCGGTGCGCTCACGGGCACGCTGTCCGGCATCGTGCTCGCGCAGACCTTTGTCGCGGCGCCGTTCCTCGTTGTGACGGCGCGAGCCGCGTTCGGTGCCGTCGACCCGGCGCTGGAGGATGTCGCGGCGACGCTTGGCCACCGGCCGTTCGGCCGGTTCCTCAGAGTTGCATTGCCGGTCGCGGCGCCGGGTGTGCGCGCGGGGGTGGTGCTCGCATGGTTGCGTGCCTTTGGTGAGTACGGAGCGACCGTCGTTCTCGCCTACCATCCGACCTCCCTCCCCGTCTACACGTTCACGCAATTCAGCGCGTCCGGCCTTCCCGGCACGATGGCGCCCACCGCCCTTGCGCTCGGTGTGGCGCTCTGCTGCGTGGGGCTCAGTCGTGCGGCGCTGCTTCGCGTCCGCAGGTGCCGGCGGCCGTCGCATACGGGCCTGCAGGCCCAGGGGGGGTTGTCGTCCCAGGGGGGGTTGTCGTCCCAGGGGGGGTTGTCGTCCCAG
>JAJYYT010000107.1 GCA_021800645.1 Actinomycetes bacterium | reverse complement strand
CACGATGCGCCCGGGAGCGGCCCTGTGGGCCAGCGCGATCGCCCCGGGGTGGAGGTGGTGGAGGTCGCAGATGAGCTCGAGCGTGGCGCGGCGCTCGAGCAGCGCCGCCGCGACGAGCCCCGGGCGCCGGTGGTGGAAAGGCGCCATCGCGTCGAAGAGGTGCGTCACGTGGCTCGCACCTGCGTCGAACGCCGCACGCGCGGTGTCGAAGTCGGCGTCGGAGTGGCCGAGGGAGACGGTGACGCCCGCCGCCACGCAGTCGGCGATGAGGGCGGCTGCCCCTTCGAGCTCGGGCGCGAGGGTCATGACGCGGATCGTTCCTCGGCCGGCTTCGAGCAGCCCCGAGAGCTCCGCGCGGTCAGGCGGACGGATCCACGCCGGATCCTGCGCGCCGGCGCGGGCCGGCGAGATGAACGGCCCCTCGAGGTTGCCGCCCAGCACCCGCGCCGCGCCGGCGCGGGGGGCGCCGACCGCCTGCGCGATGCCGGCGACGGTGGCCGCCAACCGCTCGGGGGAGTCCGAGACAGCCGTCGCGAGCAGCGCCGTCGTGCCGTGGCGGGCGTGGAAGCGCGCGATGCGGGCGAGTGCCTCTTCCACCTCTGCGGGTGAGTCGCCGTTGGTCTGGTGCCCGTCGCCGCCGTGCACGTGGACGTCCACGAAGCCCGGCGCCACCGTGCGGTTGCCGAGGTCGACGAGCCGTCCGGGGACGTCCTCGGGGCGCGTCCCCGCAGGCCCGTGGCCCGGCCGCACGACGTCGACGATCGTCCCGAGGGCGGGGTCGACCCAGACGACGCCTGGCTCGAGCCGGCGGTCCGGCCGCGCGAGGCGCTGCGCGCCCAGGCCGAGCAGCGGCGCGCCGCCACCTGCGGCGGTCACGTCGCGGTCACCTTGGTAAGCCCCGCCGGCCGGTCGGGGTCCGCGCCGACCCGCAGCGCCAGCGCGTGGGCGAGCTGCTGGCCGCGGATGACCGCGAGCACCGGCGCGAGCTGCTCGGGCGCCGCGGCGTCCCAGCCCGCGGCTGCGCCGGGGACCGGGCCGAGCACCCGGACGTCCGCGCCCCGCGCGACGAGCTCGTCGCACAGCTCGAGCACGCCCGCCGCGGCGGGCCCCGGGTGGACGAGCGCGAGGACCTGGATCGTGCTCGACGCCAAGGCGATCGGGCCGTGGCGCAGGTCGTTCGCGCTGAAGGCGGTGGCGAGCAGCGAGGAGGTCTCCTCGAGCTTGAGCGCGGTCTCGGCTGCCGCGCCCGACATCGGGCCCCGTGCGACGAGGACCAGGCGGCTCGCGCCTCTGAGCCAGTCCGCGAGGGCGTCCATGGGTCCTGGGTCCGCGAGCGCCGCTGCCGCCTGGGCCGCCAGCGCCTCCCATGCCGCGTCGCCCACGACGTCCTCCAGGCTCGCAGCGACGAGGGCGAAGGCCACCATCTCCGCGGTCACGGTCTTGGTCGCCGGCACCGCTCGCTCCTCGCCCGCGCCGAGCTCGACCACCGCCTGGGCCGCCTGCGCGAGCGGGCTCGTGGCGTCATTGGTGATCGCGATGGTCCGCGCCCCTCGCCGCCCGGCCTGCACGACGTAGTCGGCGATCTCGGGGGTCCGCCCCGACTGGCTGGCGCCCACCACGAGATAGCCCGAGAAGTCCACGTCCACGCCGTAGAGGCTCAAGATGCTCGGTGACGCGGCGGCGACCGGACGGCGCATCGCCATCTCGAGCAGGTAGCGCCCGGTCGTCGCGGCGTGGTCGGAGGAGCCCCGCGCGGCGACGACGGCTCCGGCCGCGCCCACGAGGAGCGGGCGCACCTCGCGCGCGACCTCCTTGCGCCGGGCGACGAGCGCGGCGAGGCGCGCGGGCTGCTCTGCCATCTCGCCTGCCATGAGCGCGCCGGCGCTCACTGCCAGACCGCCGCTTCGCTCGTCGGGTCGAAGAGCTGCAGCCCCGAGGTGTCGAGCGCGAACACCGCGCGCGTGCCGACGGGGGGGCTGTCGTGGGGATCGACGCGCGCGACGCACGTCGACTCGAGCCGGCTCGACAGGTCGCCCACGACGTGGGCGTGCGGCTCGTCCTCCGGCGCGGCCGCCTCCGCGTCGATCGAGAAGTGGACGAGGACGTCGGACCCGAGCGCCTCGGTGAACTCGACCCTGCCTTCCAGCCGGCCACGGGAGTCGGTGGCGGCCCCGAGCGAGAGGTGCTCGGGGCGGAAGCCGATCACGATCGGGTGGTCCCGATAGCGCGCGAGGCCGGGCCGCTCGGTCACGAGCGCGCCGGGCAGCTCGATGCGCTGGTGCCCGAGCACGACGGCGTCGCCCGCGGAGGTGAGGACCGCCTCGTAGAGGTTCATCGGGGGGCTCCCGATGAAGGACGCGACGAACACGTTCGCCGGTCGGTCGTAGAGGGCCTGCGGCTCGGCGCACTGCTGGAGGATCCCCTCGCGCAGCACCGCGACCCGATGGCCCATCGTCATCGCCTCGACCTGGTCGTGGGTGACGTAGAGGGTCGCCACGCCGAGGCGGTGCTGGAGGGCGGCGACCTCGGCGCGCATCTGGACCCGGAGCTTGGCGTCGAGGTTGGAGAGGGGCTCGTCCATGAGGAAGGCGGCAGGCTCGCGCACGATCGCCCTGCCCATCGCCACGCGCTGGCGCTGACCGCCCGAGAGCTGGGCCGGCTTGCGGTCCAGCCACTCGGTGAGCCCGAGCATCTCGGCGGCCGCCTCGACCTTGCGCGCGACCTCCGCCTTGGGGAGCTTGCGCAGCTTCAGCGGGAAGCCGATGTTCTCTGCGACGGTGAGCTGGGGGTAGAGGGCGTAGTTCTGGAAGACCATCGCGACGTCGCGCTCGCGCGGCGACAGGTCGTTCACGACCTTGTCGCCGATGCGCACCGTCCCCGCGCTCACGGTCTCGAGCCCGGCGACCATGCGCAGCACGGTCGTCTTGCCGCATCCCGACGGACCGACGAGGACCATCAGCTCCCCTTCGCGGATGTCCAGGTCCAGCTCGTCGACGGCGATGGTGCCGTTGGCGAAGACCTTGGTCACCTTGTCGAGCTCGATCGTGGCCATGTCTTTCCCTTGGGTCTCCCCCTCGGGGCTCTCCAGCAGCCGAGGATAGCAATCCGTAAAGGATCCTACTATTTTCCCGGGCGCAGCTCTGGATTCGGAAAGGAACTTGACATATACTGGCCGGAGAGCGAGATGCGAGCGCCGCCCGTCATTCGGGGCCCCGTCGAGGTCCAGCCGAATGGAGACGAGCGGCGAGGGAGGGACGACGAGACGGTGCCAGCCACCGCAGGACGCCGAGGTGGACCTCGTCAGGGTCTTTGTGCCCTACAGGTGCGCAGCGGCGCAGAAGACGATCAACACGAACAGGCCGGCGAGAAGAGCGCGGACTGCGTCCATGCTCCCCGAGCGCGGCGATGACTTGGAAGGGGAAGAAGATGACCTCAGCGACTGCGCCGCGGCGGCGGCGATGGATGCGGGGACGGTTGGTGCCGGCTCTCGTCGCGGGAGCAGGCGTCGCGGCGCTGGTCGGTGCCGGGGTGCCGCTCGCCGGAGCGAGCACCACGACGCTCACCGTCTGGCTGATGACCGGGGAGATCACAGCCAAGGTCTACGACGCGGTGAACCAGGCGTTTGAAGCCCAGCACCCCGGCGTCACCGTCAACGTGCAGATCCAGCAGTGGTCGGGCATCACGACAAAGCTCAACACGTCGCTCGCGAGCAGCTCTCCCCCGGACGCGACCGAGATCGGCAACACCGACGTGCCCGAGTATGCGGCGTCCGGCGGTCTCGTCAACTTGAAGTCCCTCGAGCGCTCCATCTCGATCGGTTCGGGCAAGTGGCTCGGAGGGCTCCAGCAGCCGGCCGAGTACAAGGGAGGCGTCTACGGCGTCCCGCTCCTCGCGGGCGACCGGGTCGTCCTCTACAACGAGACCATGTTCCAGAAGGCGGGGATCAAGAGCCCGCCCAAGAGCGAGTCGCAGCTCCTCGCCGACGGCAAGAAGCTCGAGAAGGCCAACAAGTCGACGTCGAACTTCTCCGCGTTGTACTTCCCCGGCAAGTACTGGTACGCGGCGATGTCGATGGTCTGGGACCATGGCGGCAAGATCGCCGCACCCAAGCACGGCAAGTGGGTGGCGCAGCTCGCGAGCAAAAAGAGCCTCGCCGGCCTCGACGAGTTCCGGACCGTCCAGCACAGCCTTTCGGTGCCCGCGTCGAGGACGGCGAACACCACACTGCCGACACAGGACGCGGTCTTCGCCAAGGGCCAGGCCGCGATGATCATCGGCGGTGACTGGGAGGTCGCCGCGATCGAGAAGGACAATGCGGCGCTCACCGGCCACATCGGCGAGTTCGCCTTCCCGAGCTACAAGGGCGGCCCTGCACCGGTCTTCCTCGGCGGATCCGACATCGCGGTGGCGAAGAACAGCCCCAACAAGGCGCTCGCCGAGGACTGGGTCAAGCTCATGACGAGCAACAAGTACCAGACCATGATGTACAAGGACGACAACCTGATCCCGAACAACACGAGCTTGTCGGGGCTGGGCAAGGCCAGCCCCGTGATGGCCACCTACCTCGAGGCTGCCAAGAAGAGCCAGGGCACGCCGGCAGCGCCCGGGTGGGCGGTCGTGACAGGCGGCAACCAGATCACGACCTTCTTCTCCAACGTCGCCCAGGCGTCGTCGCCGAAGAAGGTGGCCGCACTGGCCAAGTCGTTCGACTCGTACCTCAACACAGCCCTCAACCAGCCCTGAGCCGGTCCGGACGCTCGAGTAGAGTCCTGACCCCACGTAGCAGCCTGACCCCCAAGTAGGAGGTCAACAGCGGATGGTCGCCGTCGAGCCGAAGCTGCGGTCCCCAGCTCCTGCTCGGCGGCGCGGCCGCGCGGAGCCCGAGCGCGGCGGCGGCCCGCCGCGCGGGCGGGCTCGCCGCCTGCGGGCACGGATCGACTGGATGCCCTACTGGCTCCTCTTCCCGTCGCTGGTGCTCATCGCGGTGCTCCTCGGGTACCCGCTCGTCCGCCTCGTCGAGACGTCGTTCCAGGCCTACGGGCTCTCCCAGCTCTTCAGCCACAAGACGGTCTGGAACGGGGTCACCAACTACCGCATCATCCTCACGAGCGGCGCCTTCTGGGACTCCGTGCTGCGCAGCGTCCTGTTCACCGGGGCGTGCGTCGGGGGGACGATGGGGGTCGGGATGGGCGTCGCCCTGCTGCTCCGACGGGTCAACAAGGTGGTGCGGGGGGCAGTGTCGATCGCGATGGTGCTGGCGTGGGCGCTGCCCCCGATCAGCGCAGCCATCGTGTGGCAGTGGCTCTTCGCCAACCAGTACGGAGTCGTCGACTGGCTGCTCACCGCGCTGCACCTCGGCACATTCCAGAACTTCGACTGGACGGGGAGCAATCCGCTGCTCGCCTTCGTGGTGCTCACGATGATGATCGTCTGGCAGGCGGTCCCCTTCGTCGCGCTCAGCCTCTACGCCGGCATCTCCCAGGTCCCCCAGGAGCTCTACGAGGCCGCGCGCGTCGACGGCGCGAGCGGCTGGGAGGAATTCCGGCGGGTGACCGTGCCGCTGCTCTCCCCGATCATCGGCCTGCTCGTGATCCTCTCGACGATCTGGGACTTCAACGTGTTCACCCAGATCTGGGTGCTCACCCAGGGGGGACCGAACGGCGGCACCGAGACGAT
Source organism: Actinomycetes bacterium (assembly GCA_021800645.1). Next base: position 1,251 of record JAJYYT010000107.1, on the reverse strand, counting down.
CGGCGTCTACTCCTACGTCGAGGCGTTCATCGCCACCCAGTACGGCCTGGGCGCCGCGATCTCGGTGGCGTCGATGGTGCTCGTCGCGATCATGTCCTTCTACTACGTCCGGGTCCTGATCCGAAGCGGTGAGGTCCGGTGAGCACGGTCGCCCCGGTCTCCCCGTCGCGCGTGCGGCTGGCGTCGGGCGCGGTCCGCCCTCCGGCGGAGCCGCCGCGCACCCGGCGGGCGCTCGTTCGCGCCGGCGTGCTCAACACGGTGGCGATCATCTTCTTCGTGGTCACGCTCTTCCCGGTCTACTGGATGCTGCTCACGGCGCTGAAGCCCACCGGGGACATCATCACGCCGACGCCGGACTTCTCTCCGCTGCACCCGACCTTGGCGGGGTTCGCCGACGCGATCCACAGGCCGTTCTTCTGGAACGACGTCGCCAACACCGTGATCGTCTCGGTGGCCGCGGTCGCCGTCTCCCTCCTCTTCGGGGTGCTGGCTGCGCTCGCCCTCTCCCGGTTCCACTTCAAGGGGCGCCGCATCTACCTGATCGTCCTGCTCGTGATCCAGGCCGTCCCCCAGACCGCGCTCGTGATCCCCCTCTACTTCACGCTGCAGACGCTGCACCAGATCAACGAGCTGAGCGGGCTCGCCGCGACCTACGTGATCTTCGACCTGCCCTTCACGATCTGGATGCTGCGCGGCTTCGTCCAGGCGGTGCCGGCGGACATCGAGGACGCGGCGATGGTGGACGGGTGCTCGCGTCTCGGGGCGTTCCGCCGGGTGCTGCTGCCGCTGATCGCGCCGGGCATGGTCGCCACGTCGATCTTCGCCTTCATCCAGGCGTGGAACCAGTACCTGTTCGCCTACGTCTTCATGAAGGACAACACACGCTACACGCTGACCGTGTGGCTCCAGGCTTTCCAGACCAACCGCGGCACGGACTACAGCGGGCTCATGGCCGCCTCCGTGCTCTACACGCTGCCGGTGGTGGTCCTCTTCGTGCTCGTCCAGCGCAAGGTCGTGGCGGGCCTCGCCGCGGGCGCGGTGAAGGGGTAGTCCGCTCGCCCACGCGCCGCGGGCATTTGCGCACGGCCCGTCCGGTCCGCGACCATCGCGGCATCACCGAGCGCACCTACCGGACCACCGTCGGTTCCCAGACGGTCGACCTGCCGCTCGTGCAGGTGGCGCCCGACATCACGATCGCCCTGCTCATCTGCGTGGACCACGGCGTCGCCTTCTCCGAGCAGGCCGGGAAGG
>JAJYYT010000106.1 GCA_021800645.1 Actinomycetes bacterium | reverse complement strand
GGTCCGATCGGCGGGCGTCTCGGCGGACGAGCTCGCGGCTGTGGAGGCACGTGAGCGTGTCGAGCTCGAGCGGCGAGCACGGCGGTTCCGCGGCGACCGTCCGAAGGTCTCGCTGCGAACACGTACTGCAGTCGTGGTCGACGACGGCATCGCGACCGGCTCGACGGCGCGTGCCGCCTGCCAGGTGGCACGCGCTCAGGGCGCGTCGAGGATCGTCCTCGCCGTGCCGGTGGCGCCGCAAGGGTGGGAGACGCGCATCGGCAACGACGCGGACGAGCTCGTCTGCCTCGCGACCCCGCACCTCTTCTTCGGCATCGGCCAGTTCTACGACGACTTCTCCCAGACCTCCGACGAAGAGGTGATCGACTGCCTCGAACGGGCGAGGCACGCGCCCGGAGCAGTGCCGGTGAGCACGACCCCACAGGACCCTCAGGCGCGCGACGGCGAAGTGGACGACGAGGTGGAGGTCTCGGCAGGACCTACCCGCCTTGGCGGTCGCCTCACGCTCCCGGAGCACCCGAGGGGCGTCGTCGTGTTCGCCCACGGCACCGGCAGCAGTCGCCACAGCCCCCGCAACCGGTACGTCGCCGGCGTGCTGAACGACGCGGGGATCGGGACGCTGCTGTTCGACCTGCTCACGGTGGAAGAGGAGCTCGACCGGGCGAACGTCTTCGACATCGAGCTCCTGGCCCGGCGCTTGGCCGAGGTCACCGGCTGGCTGCGCAACCGCCCGGAGGCGGCAGGCCTGCCGGTCGGCTACTTCGGGGCGAGCACCGGTGCCGCAGCCGCCCTGTGGGCCGCGGCGGAGCCGCGCATGGGCATCGCCGCCGTCGTCTCCCGCGGCGGACGGCCAGACCTCGCCGGCCCCCGCCTCGGCGCGGTCAGCTCGCCGACGCTGCTCATCGTGGGCAGCCGGGACGACGTGGTGCTCGAGCTCAACCGTCAGGCACAGGCCCTCCTCCGCTGCGAGAGCCGTCTGGTCGTGGTCCCCGGAGCGACGCACCTCTTCGAGGAGCCGGGCACCCTGCAGGCGGCAGCCGAGGCCGCACGCGACTGGTTCGTCGCGCACCTGGCGCCGTCGGCGCACCCAGTCGCCTGAGATGACCGGTGCCAACCCCCCCAAGCGGCTTTCCGCAGAGAGGCCCGCCGGCTCGAGCCGGCTGTCACGACCACGATGACGGCGCCGTTGTTGCACGCGGAGGTGCTCGAGGTGCACATGGCCCTGAAGGAGCCCTTCACCACGGGGTACGGCTCGACCGACACCAGGCGGACGGTCCTCGTCCACCTGGAGGACGCCGACGGGATAGAGGGCTGGGGTGAGGCAGCGGCGCTCGACCACCCCTTCTACCTGCCGGACACGACCTCCTCGACCTTCGCGCTCGTCGCGGAGTGGGCGCTGCCGATCGCGCTCGACGGCCCCTCGGACCCGCGGGCGGTCGCGACGCGGCTCCGTTCGATCCGGGGCAACACCTTCGCCAAGGCCGGGGTCGAAGCCGCGTTCTGGTGCCTCGAGTCGGCGCGACGACAGGTCCCGCTCGCACGGCTGCTCTCGTTCGAGGCCACGGACGAGACCAGCACGGACGGCTCGGCGACGCGGCGCCCTTTGCGCACGGCGGCAGAGGCGGGCGCCAGCATCGGGATCCACGAGAGCGTCGACGCAACGCTGGCGGCGGTCGACCGGGCGGTCTCCAAGGGGTACCGGCGGATCAAGCTCAAGGTGAGACCAGGCTGGGACGAAGAGATCGTCGCGCCGGTGCGCGACGGGCTCGGCCCCGACGCCATGCTGCAGGTCGATGCCAATTGCTCGTACACGCTCTCACGCGACAACCTGAAACGCCTCGAGCGACTCGACGGCTACGGCCTCGCCTGCATCGAGCAGCCACTCGGCTGGGAAGACCTCGAGGGCCACGCGCACCTCCAGGCACGGCTCGAGACGCCCATCTGCCTGGACGAGTGCCTCAGGTCCTCTCGTGACGTGGAGCGCGCGCTCGACCTGGACGCGTGCAGGAACGTGAACCTGAAGCCCGGCAGGGTGGGAGGCGTCGTCGAGAGCCTGGACGTCCACCGCCTCTGTCGGAACGCCGGCGTGCCGATGTGGTGCGGCGGGATGCTCGAATCGGGCGTCGGGCGTGCGCTGAACCTGGCACTCTGTGCGCTCGAGGGCTTCAGCCAGCCCGCGGACATCTCCCCGCCGCTCGAGCTGTACGACTACGACCTGGTGGACCCCTCCTACGACGTCTCGCCCGACGGCACGGTCCCGATCCCCGTCACGCCGGGCCTCGGCTTCGACGTGGCGCGCGACCGGATCGCCGCTTCCACGCTCCGGCGCGTCCAGGTCCTTGCCAGGCGCCCCTGACGTCGCCGACCCCTGGTGCCGGCCGTCACTGGCGGCGACCGGTCAGTACTGGTGAGTGACGAAGAGCGTTTGCGAGGGAAAGCGCGTGATCACCCTGGGACCGTCTCTCGTCACGACGACCTCCTCTTCGATGCGGGCACCTGAGTACCCGTCGGTCGCCGGGCAGTAGGTCTCGAGCGCGAAGACCATCCCCTCTTTGATCTCCTGGGGGTCGTCCAGAGAGTTCAGCCTGCTGATGATCGGGCGCTCGTGGAGGGCGAGGCCGAGCCCGTGGCCGAACTCGAGCCCGAACGCCTCCCGCTCGCCGGCGAGCCCGATCTCCTGGGCGGTCGGCCAGAGCCTCGCGATCTCGTCGGTGGAGACCCCCGGCTTCACGAGCTCGATGGCGGCGTCGATCCACTCGCGGGCACGCCGGTAGGCGTCCTCCTGCGCCTGAGTGGCGCGGCCGACGGCGAAGCAGCGGTAATAGCAGGTGCGGTAGCCGTTGAAAGCCTGCATGACGTCGAAGAACGCGAGATCGCCCGGTCGGATGACGCGGTCGGAGAAGTTGTGCGGATGGGGGACGCACCGCTCGCCCGAGACGGCGTTCACCGACTCGACGTCGTCCGAGCCTCGGGCGTAGAGGTACTCGTTCACCAGCGCCACGATCTCGTTCTCACGGACCCCGGGCTTGAGAGCCTCGGCGACCTGCTGGTACGCGCCGTCGACCATCGCCGCGGCGTGGGAGAGGAGCAGGATCTCGTCGGTGGACTTGATCTCGCGTGCGTCCAGCATCACCTGCTGGCCGTCGCGGACGTCGATGCCCGCAGCCTGCAGCGCGAGGAACGTCGCGGTGTCCGAGGTGTCGACCCCGAGGGGCTCCTCGGCCACGCCCGCGTCGCGCAGCAGCTCCTTGATCTCCCCGACGAGCTTCTCGGTGATCCTCGCTCCCGGCGGAACCGCGCCGCGCAACGTCGCGAAGGCGCCAATCGACTTCTCCGGGTCGATCCACGGCGCGTAGAGGCGGTGGTGGACCGCAGCCGAGCCGAAGTCCCAGACGTAAGGCTCTCCGTCCCGGGTGAGCAACGTGTAGCGGACGTACTTGTCGCGGCTCCACTCGCCGATCGCCGTCGAGGTGATGTACCGGACGTTGTTGACGTCGAAGCACAAGAGCGCGCCGAGCTCGGAGCGCCGCAGCGCCTCCCGGGCCCGAGCGAGGCGGTAGGCGCGAAGACGGGGGAATGTGACCCTCTGCTCGAAGTCGACCGCCGCAGCGCCGTACTGGTGGATGCTCTGGCCCATGTCGTTGAAGGACACGGTCGGCTCCCAGCCGCCTCCGCTCGGCCCAGCCGATCCAGCCTGTGCCGTCGTCATGGTTCCCTCTCCCTTCCCGAGACCCGTGGCCTCTCCTGCAAGACCCGAGGCTACCCGAGCAGTGCGACCACCATTGTGTTGACCGCTGCCTGGCTCAATGCGTCGGGACCGCCGAGGACCGTGAAGCCGGTGATCCTCTTGCCGCCGAGGCCGAGCGTCCCGGCCGACTCGAGGAACGGCACCAGGTAGTGCCCGAGGCTCGTCGGGCCCGCAGTGAGCAGGAGGGGCTCGGGGGCCGAGGAGGCCGGGCCGTCTGCTGCGACGACCGCGCCGGCGAGGCCGTCGCTGTACGCGCTGCCCCCCGCGACCGATAGCTTCCCGGCAGCGTCCCAGCCCAGCCCCGCGTGCGACGCCGCTGCGTCGAGCTCGCACCTTGCGAGCTCGATCGCGGTCTGCGTGCCGTCGGTGCCTGCGATCCGCAGCACCGAGACTCCGTGCGCTTCGAGGGTGCCCACGTCGGCGTCCGAGAGCGCGAGCGGCCCGCCCATCGCGATCACCTGGCGGATGCGGAGCGCCTTGACCGCGGTGAGCACCTGGCCGGACAGATGCCCGGGTGTGGTGAGCAGGATCGGGAGGTGCGCGACGTAGGCGAGGACGCTCGCCGCCTCGGCGTCTTGGAAACCCTTCCCGGTGGCGAGGATCGCGGTGGTCAGCGCGCCGGGCGGAGCGGACGCGGACGCGTTGCCCGCCGTGACGTTGAAGGCGCCGTTGCCTCCGAAGCCGTTCACGCCCGCGTACGCGCCGGCGAGGTCGACGCTTCCGGGGACCGCGCCCGAGAACGTCGCGACGGCAAACGCCGTGGCATACTCGCTCACCCCGGCGATCCGGGTCACCTGCACCGTCGCTGTCCCGGCCAGCGGGGCCGTCCCTCCGCAGTCGTAGGCCTCGGTGCTCTCGAGCTGAGAGACGACTGTGCTGGTGATGGCCAGGGGGCCGCCCACGACGTAGACGCGGGTGATGCCCTCGTTGCGGATCGCAGCGAGCGTCGCCGCCGGAACGGAGGTCGGTGCGGTGAGCAGCGTGCCGGTCCTCAGGTCGCTCGCGAGGTACGCGCTCGCCAGCGCGTCGGGGTACGACGTCTCGGTCGCGAGGACCACCGCTCTCCCTGATGTCGGGGAGGACGGGCAGTCGCCGGTTCGATATGTGAACTGGTGCTCGAGCTCCGCGGCGGCGGTGGCGCCGGCTGTCGGTCCGTAGATGCGGCTTGGCACGGTGAGGTACGAGTCGGTGAAGCTCACGCCTGTCGGAGAGGAGGCCGGAGACGTCGGGCCCGGTGCCGAGATCACGTCGCCGGCTCGCTCCATGCGGACCGGTGTGAGGGTCGTCGGCGCGCTCGCGCGGTCGCCGGCCTCGGCCGTCATGAGGTGGTCGAAGCGCGTCGAGCCGTAGTCGGCGAGCGTGGACAGCACTGTCTTGTGGACGGCCGCTGTGTAGAAGCTGGGCCGCTCCGTGATCCAGTCCGCCGACGTCGCTCCCACCTCGTAGGCGAAGGTACGGCTGTAGGTCCACTTCTCGGTCACGTCCTGGATCGTGACGTGCCACAGGTTCGCACCGGCGCGGTTCACGGACGCGTGCACGACGTCGCCCTGGTCGACGACGAACGCCGCTGTGCCGCCAGGGGCGGCCTTGGATGTCAGTGTCCACGCCGGCGTCGGGAGGAGCTCGAGCCATGCGGTGTACCCGACCGCGCGCGCAGCGGTCGCCGCGATCGTGCCGACCTGGATCAGCGTCGTCCCAGGGAGCCCGCCGATGCCGACCCATGTGGCCGCGTACTCGAGGGAGGCGGACGGGACGACCGAGGGAACGGTCCACGTCGCGCTCACCCACGTGAGGTGAGACCCGGTGTGCACCTCTCCGGACCAGTTCTCCGCGACACGGACGGCGCCCCGGACCCCGCCGCGCCCGCCCGCCCGCACGGGCCCGTGCGGCCCAGCGCGCATGGCGTCGGGCGAACGGCGCGCCAGCGCCTCGCGCACCGCGACGGGCAGGACGCGCAGCCCCGGCCTCCCCGACGCGCCCGTGACCGATACGTCCCCGGGGACGGGCGCAGCGGGCGCGAGGCTCCCTCGCGACGCGCCCACGGCGAGCACGGACCCGCTCGACGCCGCCCACACCAGGGCCACCAGCGCTCCCGTCACGAACGCGACCTTGCGCCTCGGCCGTCCCACGGCCCCTCCTGCCTCGCGAGCCCCCGGTGCGCGCGCAGCGTAACCGCTTGGTGCAGGAGCCGAGGAGCAGGCACGTTCCCGAGCGCGCGCCCGCGGGCCAGCTCGGCGTCCGGCTCGCCGCGCAGCCCCGTACTACCAAGCACCTCGTGACCGAGCCTGCGCACACCTCGTTGCAGCGATCGTCATCGAGGATTTCCTGCTCAGAGGCTCGCGCGTTCCTGGCCTGCGGCGCGCCAGGCTGGAAGGATGGACCTTCGCCGCTGCACGAGGCGAGACGGGCGGCACCGGCTCGGCAAGCCCGGAACGTCGAGCGGCGCTGAGCAGAGGGACGAGCAGAGAGAGGACGGCCGGCAGTGAGTGAGCTCAAAGGAACGCAGGACCCCACATGGTCGTTCGCGCACTGCCACGTCCACACCGAGTTCTCGATCCTCGACGGGGCGAGCCGCATCGACGACCTCGTGGAGGTCGCCGCGCTCGACGGTCAGCCCGCGCTCGGCATCACCGACCATGGCAACATGTACGGGATCCTGCCCTTCTACGCCGCGTGCACGAAGGCGGGGATCACGCCTCTCCTCGGCACCGAGGCCTACATGGCCTACGAACGGCGCGACGAGCGGATCAACGTACGCGGGACCACGGTGGACGACACCGGCGGCGACGTCGAGGGAGGCAGGAAGGCCTGGTACCACCTCACGCTCCTCGCCGAGTCCAACAGGGGGTACGCGAACCTGATCAAGCTGTCGAGCCGCGCGTTCCTCGAAGGGTACTACCGCAAGCCCAAGGTGGACTGGGAGCTGCTCGCGGACCACGCCGACGGTTTGATCGCGACGACCGGGTGCCTCGGTGGCCACGTCTGTCAGAGCCTGCTCGCCGGGAGGTTCGACGACGCTCTCACGAAGGCCGGACGGCTGCAGGACATCTTCGGGAAGGACAACCTCTTCGTCGAGCTGCAGGACCACGGGATCGAAGAGCAGCACCGGGTGACGCCGCAGCTCATCGACATCGCCCGCCGGCTCGGCGCGCCCCTGCTGGCGACCAACGACAGCCACTAC
>JAJYYT010000105.1 GCA_021800645.1 Actinomycetes bacterium | reverse complement strand
ACACCAACTGGCAGAACTATGCCGGCGAGAGGACGATGTCCTACTTCTCCCAGATGGGCGCCCTCATGGTGCAGCAGTTCGTCTCCGCCGCCGTGGGGATGGCGGTGGCCGTCGCGCTCATCCGCGGGTTCGCCCGGAAGGGGTCGACCACGATAGGCAACTTCTGGGTCGATACGGTTCGCGGCTGCCTCTACGTGCTGTTCCCGATCGCCTTCATCTTCGGCATCGTGTTCGTGAGCCAAGGTGCGGTCCAGACGCTGGCAGGGCCCGCGCACGTGCACGACGTGCTGAACGGAGTGACCCAGACGATCCCGCGCGGCCCCGCCGGCTTCATGGAGACCATCAAGGAGCTGGGCACCAACGGCGGGGGCTTCTTCAATGCAAACGGCGCCGACCCGTTCGAGAACCCCACCGGCCTCACCAACCTGCTGTCGATGGCGCTCATCCTGTGCATCCCTGTCGCGCTCACCTACGTCTTCGGGAGGATGGTGGGAGCAGTTCGCCAAGGCGTCACGGTGCTGGCTGCGATGGCGCTCATCTTCGGGGCGTGGACGGCCTTCACCTCCTACGCCGAGCACCAGGCGAACCCGGCCGTTGCGGCAGCGGGGTTGACCCGTCAACCCACCGGCAACATGGAGGGCAAAGAGGTGCGCTTCGGCGACACGCAGTCCGCCCTCTACGACGTCACTTCCACCCAGACGTCCACCGGGTCGGTCGACGGGTCCAACGACTCGTACAACCCGATGGGAGGATTCGGCCTCCTCACGGGGATGATGCTCGGCGAGGTGTCTCCCGGCGGCGTCGGGAGCGGCCTCTACACGATCCTGCTGTTCGCCATCGTGGCCGTCTTCATCGGCGGGCTGATGATCGGGCGGACGCCCGAGTACCTGGGAAAGAAGATCCAGGCTCGCGAGGTGAAGCTCGCGGGCCTGGGCATCCTCGTCATGCCCGTCACCGTGCTCGTGCTGACGGGGATCGCCGTCTCGGTCCACGCGGGGCGCGCCGGGCCGCTCAACGGCGGGCCGCACGGCTTCAGCGAGATCCTCTATGCCTTCACCTCGCAGGCGAACAACAACGGCTCGGCGTTCGCCGGCCTCACAGGCAACCACGCCTTCTACAACGTCACCGGCGGGATCGCGATGCTCATGGGGCGATTTGCCGTCATCGTGCCGACCCTCGCACTGGCCGGGACGCTCGCGGCGAAGAACCTCGTGCCAAGCTCAGCGGGAACGTTCCGGACCGACAACACCATGTTTGTGGGGCTCCTCATCGGCGTGATCCTCATCGTGGGCGGTCTCACCTTCTTCCCCGCGGTCGCGCTCGGCCCGATCGTCGAGCAGCTGTCCCACAACAAATTCTTCGGAGCTTCGCTTGTCCATCTCGTCCATCTCGTGGGACCGGCCCATCTCGTCCATCTCGTGGGACCGGCCCATCTCGTCCATCTCGTGGGACCGGCCCATAGGGGCGCACGTTGGTGATCGACACCGCCACCTCCGCCCCCGTGCCGGCACCTCCCGGCGCCGGCGCGCCGCGCGCCAAGGGCGTCGCGGGGCGACGAAGCCTCTTCGACGAGGAGATCCTCCGCTACGCAGGCGGTGAGGCGTTCAAGAAGCTCGATCCGAGAGTGCAAGTGCGGAACCCGGTGATGTTCATCGTGCTCATCGGCACGGTGGTGACCCTCGCAGAATCCATCGCGCACCCGACGCTCTTCGCCTGGTCGATCACCGCGTGGCTCTTCCTCACCGTGCTGTTCGCGAATTTCGCCGAGGCGATGGCCGAGGGCCGAGGGAAGGCCCAGGCGGACACCCTCCGGCGGATGCGCTCGGAGACCGAGGCGCGGCGCCTGGATGCGAACCGCGAGGAGAGCCGCGTGCTCGCGTCCGAATTGGCAAAAGGGGACCTCGTGGTCTGCGAAGCCGGTGACATGATCCCGTCCGACGGCGAGATCGTGGAGGGCGTGGCGTCGGTCGACGAGTCCGCCATCACCGGCGAGTCCGCACCGGTCATCCGCGAGTCGGGCGGCGACCGCTCTGCGGTCACCGGCGGCACCAAGGTGCTGTCAGACCGGATCGTGGTGCGGATCACGGCCGAGCGAGGCAAGACGTTCATGGATCGGATGATTGCCCTCGTCGAAGGCGCCAACCGTCAGAAGACCCCCAACGAGATCGCGCTCACGATCCTCTTGTCGGTGCTCACCATCGTCTTCATCCCAGTCGTCGTCGTGCTGCAGCCCTTCGGTCACTACGCCGGCGCGACGGTCTCGGTGGTGGTGCTGGTCGCGCTGCTCGTCTGCCTGATCCCGACGACGATCGGCGCTCTTCTGTCGGCCATCGGGATCGCCGGGATGGACCGTCTGGTCCAGCGCAACGTGCTCGCCATGAGCGGCCGCGCGGTCGAAGCAGCCGGTGACGTCCAGACCCTGCTCTTGGACAAGACCGGGACGATCACGCTCGGCAACCGGATGGCGGACAGCTTTCACCCGGCAGGCGGCCACACCGAGGTGGAGCTCGCCGACGCGGCACAGCTCGCTTCGTTGGCCGATGAGACCCCCGAGGGTCGCTCGATCGTCGTCCTCGCCAAGGAACGCTTCGACATTCGCGAGCGCGCGCTCAGCGAAGCCCACGAGTTCGTCCCGTTCTCGGCGGCAACCCGCATGTCCGGCCTGGACCTCGGCGACCGCAAGATCCGTAAGGGCGCTGCGGAAGCTGTACGCCGCTGGGTCGTCGAGCACGGTGGCATCGTTCCCGACGGACTCGACGACGTCGTCGACTCGATCGCGCGCCGGGGGGCGACTCCGCTGGTGGTCGCCGACGGGCTCGACGTCCTCGGGGTCATCGAGCTGAAGGACGTCGTCAAGGAAGGCATCCGGGAGCGTTTCGACCAGATGCGTGCTGCAGGCATCCGCACGGTGATGATCACCGGCGACAATCCGCTGACCGCTGCGGCGATCGCCCAGGAGGCAGGGGTCGACGACTTCCTCGCAGAGGCGACGCCGGAGACGAAGCTCGAGCTCATCAGATCCGAGCAGGAGGGCGGCCGCCTGGTTGCGATGACCGGCGACGGCACCAACGACGCCCCTGCGCTCGCGCAGGCGGACGTCGGGGTCGCGATGAACACGGGCACGTCCGCGGCGAAGGAAGCCGGCAACATGGTGGATCTCGACTCCAACCCCACGAAGCTCATCACAATCGTCGAGATCGGCAAGCAGCTCCTGATCACCCGCGGCTCGCTCACCACCTTTTCGATCGCGAACGACATCGCCAAGTACTTCGCCATCATCCCCGCCCTCTTCGTCGCCACCTATCCCCAGCTCGGCGCACTCAACGTCATGAGGCTCCACAGCCCGACCTCGGCTGTGCTCTCCGCGGTCATCTTCAACGCGCTCGTCATCGTGGCGCTGATCCCGCTCGCGCTGCGAGGGGTCAGGTGGCGCCCGAGCAGCGCGCTGGCGATCCTGCGCCGCAACGTCTCGATCTACGCGGTGGGCGGAATGGTGGTTCCGTTCGTCGGCATCAAGCTGATCGACCTGTTCCTCACGGCAGTCCACTGGTACTGAGGGAGGCTCGAGTGGTCAGGTACCTGCTCCGTTCGCTTGTGCTCGCACTGGTGCTCACGGCGCTCCTCGGCTTCTGCTACGGGCTTCTCGGCACCGGCGTGGCGCAGGCGTTCTTCTCCTTCCAGGCGAACGGATCGATCACGAAGAACGGCTCGGCGATCATCGGCCAGAACTGGAACGGTTATTCGACCACCAGGATCCTCGATCCCCAGTGGTTCCACGGCCGCCCCGACGCGGACAACCCGCTCGTGGCGAACGGACGGCCCGGCGAGTCGGCCTCGGCCAACCTCGGCCCACGCTCCAAGGCGCTGCGCGCAGACGTGCACGCGCTCATCGTGGCCTGGCACAGGGTCGGGGTCGACCCCACCACCGACCTCGTGACCACGTCGGGGAGCGGCCTCGATCCGGACATCACTCCTCAGGATGCACGTGCCCAGGTGCCGATGGTGTCGAAGGCGACCGGGGTCTCGCCTGCCGAGCTGCGCAGGCTCATCGTCGAAGAGACGCGGGGCGCAGAGCTCGGCTTCCTCGGGTCGCCGGTCGTCAACGTGCTCTCGCTCAACGAGGCACTGGCAAGGCTGCGGTAAGCGCGATGCGGCTCTCCAAGAGGGTGCAGCGATGAGCGGCTGGCTGCCGGAGGACGTGACCGAGTGGAGCGGGCGACCCGTGGCCCGCCACGTGGCAAACGCAGGCCCGCGCCAGCGTGCGACGCTCGCCGGCGTCGTCCGCTCTGTGTGCGCCCGCTCCGTCCCCTGCCGCGCCTGCGACGTCGTGCTCGACGACGGGACCGGGACGATCCTTGTGCGCTGGCTGGGTCGGGAGTCGATCGCCGGCGTCGTCGTCGGTGCGACGCTCGAGGTCGAGGGCACGCTGTGCGTGCATGGCGCAGCGTTGTGCATCTTGAACCCGCTCTACCGGTTCGGCTGCCCGGGCAAGGGCTGAGCGGCCGTGGGGGGCGGCGGCGCCTGTGGCTCAGCCGGAGTCGTCCACCAGCTGGTAGCCGATCCCGGGCTGGGTACGCAGCATGTCACCAGCATCCCCGAGCTTTCGGCGGAGGCGGTGGGCGTAGACACGCAAGTAGTGGGCCTCCGCACCGTAGGCAGACCCCCAGACGTCGTGGAGGATCATCTGGTGCGTGCAGACCTTGCCCGAGTGGCGTGCGAGGTAGGCGAGAAGGTCGAACTCCCTTCGCGTGAGATCGAGGTCCTTTCCCCCAAGCCGGGCCATGTGGTGCACGAGGTCGACCTCGAGCTTGCCGACGCCGATGGATGCGGGCTCGTCGGCCGCGCCGTCGGCTCGGCGGCGGAGCGCGACCCGCAGGCGCGCCTCGAGCTCTGCCATGCCGAAGGGCTTGGTCACATAGTCGTCGGCCCCCGCGTCCAGGGCGGTCACCTTCCTCGGCTCCGAGGCTGCGGCGGACAGGACGATCACCGGCACCTGGGTCCACTGGCGGAGCCTTCTCACGACCTCGACCCCGTCGAGATCGGGCAGCCCCAGGTCGAGGACCACGACGTCAGGGCTCACGAGGGACGCCTGGGAGATCCCGCCCGCCGCCGTGCGCGCCATCGCGACCTCGTGCCCGCGGGCCGTCAACGCGATCTCGAGGGCACGGAGCAGGGCGCGGTCGTCGTCGATGACCAGGATGCGCGCCATGGCTCCTCAGATCTCCACCGGCACCTGGGAGGCGGGAAGGGTGACGACGAAGCGCGCCCCGCCGCCCGGCGAGTCCTCGACGTGGATGGTCTGGCCGTGCGCCTCGACGAACGCCTTTGCGATCGCGAGGCCGAGGCCCGCACGCCCCTGCGCGCCGAGCCTCGCAAACATGGTGAACACGCGCTCGCGCTCGGCCGGAGGAACTCCGGGTCCGCCGTCACTGACCGACAGCTCGACCACGCCTGTGTGTGTGCGCGCGCAGACGCGGATCGTTGTCCCGTCGGGCGAGTGGCGTGCCGCGTTGTCGAGGAGATTGGCGAGAACCTGCTCCATCAAGACTGCGTCGACGTCCACCGGCGGCAGATCGGCGGGGAGGTCAACGGACACGGCGCCCGGAGGCACGGCGCTCGCGCGGACGCCGCCTTCGACCACGTCTGCGACAGGAGTGATGGCACGGCGCAGCTCGAGCGCGCCGGACTGGATCCGGGTCATGTCGAGGAGATTGGCGACCAGCCGGTCCAGGGCGTCCGAGCGCTCTTCGATGAGCGCGAGCAGCTCGGTGCGGTCTTGCTCGCCCAGGTCACCCGCCTCCTCGCCGCGCCGCAGGGCGCTGACCGCGGTCTTGACCGAGGCGAGCGGGGTGCGCAGGTCGTGGGACACCGCACCCATGAGCGCACCTCGGAGCTCGTCCACCTGCTCGAGGAGCTCGGCGCGCACCGCTTGCTCGCGCAGCTGGCTCGCTTCCAGGGCCAGGGCGGCCTGGTTCGCATAGGTGCGGACGACCTCGAGCTCGTGGCTGCTCAGCGACGCGCCGGCCATCGCGACGAGCCCTACCGGACGGCTGCGCGCGACGAGCGCGATCCGGACGATGCCGTCCGCGCGCCCGTGCGTGCCCGCACCGGGCTGCATCGCCTCCGGACGCCCACCGACCGGCGCGAGCGTCGTGATGTCCGAAGCTGGGGGTGTGCCTGCGGTCGCGGCGACCGTCAGGCGCCCGTCGTCAGGGCCGGGGATGAGGACGACCACCCAGTCGGCGTCGAAGGCCTGGTGAAGCGTGCGGGCGATCACTTGGAGCACGCCGGTGACGGGCTGGTCGCCGATGAGCAGGTTGGAGAGCTCGTAGAGACGGCGGGTGGCCGTTGCGTCGTGGCGCGCCTCGAGCCGCGCGCGGCGCAAGAAGGCGAAGATCCTCGCCACGATCAGCATGACGACGGCGTAGACCGCCAGCGCCGCCCAATTCTGCGCTGCGCCGACCGAGAGGGTGCCGTAGGGAGGGATGAAGAGGGCGTCATAGGTGATGAAGCCCGCAGCCACCGCGAGCACCCCGCTCGCCAGTCCTCCCACCGCGACGCCCGCCACGACGGGGACCACGAGCACGAGTGCCGGCGTCGCCACAGAGAGGTGGGAGCGCAGCGGCACCATCGCGGCGGCGAGGACGCCGATGCCGGCAAGTGCCACGACCGTCCCGAGCATCCACCGCTTCACCGCCGCATCCGACCTCCCAGAGAAGTGTACGGTCCAATGTGCCCGATCCCCTGCGCCGTGAGGGCAGCGCGACCAGGGGGAATTGCGCGGGCAGCGGCCCGCAGGCGCCCCGCCACAATGGCGCGATGACCAGCCCTGGGCTCGACGAGGAGTCGGCGCAGGCGGTGCGTCCCGCGGGGCGCTTCCGCATCTACCTGGGGGCGGCGGCCGGGGTCGGCAAGACCGTCGCCATGCTCGACGAGGGGTGGCGCCGCCACCAACGCGGCGCCGACGTGGTGATCGGCTTCGTCGAGACGCACGGCAGGCCCAAGACCG
>JAJYYT010000104.1 GCA_021800645.1 Actinomycetes bacterium | reverse complement strand
CTACACCGTGATCCGGTCGCCTCACAAGTACAAGGACAGCCGCGAGCACTTCGAGATGCGCGTGCACAAGCGGCTGGTGGACATCGTCGAGCACACCCCCAAGACCGTCGACTCGCTCCAGCGGCTCGACCTCCCCGCGGGCGTGGACATCGAGATCAAGATCCAGAACGCCTGACGCTTCGCCGGGGGTCGCCTTGGCGCCCCTCGCCGCGGTCCGCTAGGATGCCCTGCCGGCCATCCGCGGGTGGCCGGTGCGAGATCGGCAGACCACCGAGCGCAACCAGCAGACGTGCCGGAGCGCCCGTCGCGCCCAGGGGGTGCGGGGGGAACCTCCGGCCGACACGAGACGAGCGCTCCGCTCGGGTTTCTCCGGGCGGAGCGTTGGCATGCGCATTGGCGGCGAGCGCCGAGTGCGAGGAGAGACGTGGCAACGAAGGCGATCGTCGGCGAGAAGGTCGGCATGACCCAGGTATGGGACGAGCAGAACCGCGCCGTACCGGTGACGGTCCTGCGCGTCGCGCCCGTACGCATCGTCCAGGTCAAGACGCCCGAGCGTGAAGGCTACGCGGCCCTCCAGGTGACCTGGGGCTTCCGCCGGGCGTCGACGCTGACCAAGGCCGAGCGCGGCCACTACGAGCGCGCCGGCGTAGACCCGGGTCGGCGTCTCCTCGAGCTGCGTCTGGAGGACGCCGCCTCCTTCGAAGTCGGCCAAGAGCTGACTGCCGAGCTGTGGAGCGCCGGCGAGCGGGTCGACGCGATCGCGGTGAGCAAGGGAAAGGGCTTTGCCGGAGGGATGAAGCGGCACAACTTCAAGGGCCAAGGCGCCGCGCACGGCAACCACAAGCACCACCGCGCCCCGGGCTCGATCGGTGCGTGCGCCACGCCCGCCAAGGTGTTCAAGGGGACGCGGATGGCGGGACGGATGGGCGCCCGCCAGGTCACGGCGCTCAATCTCGAGGTCGTCTCGAGTGACCCCGAGCGTGAGCTCGTGCTGGTGAAGGGGGCGGTCCCCGGTCCCCGCGGCGCGGTCGTGGTGCTGCGCGACTCGGTCAAGACCCCGCCGCAGCGCAACGGGAGCTCCCAGTGAGCCAGAGCCCGCTCGCCACCGGGACCGCCGCCTCGGTGACAGGCCAGCGCCGGCTCGCGGTTCGAAAGGACCGGCCCGCGCCGGTGTCGCGCACCGTCGAGCGCAAGGACATGGCCGGCACGTCGCTCGGGGAGGTCCTGCTCTCCCCCGAGATCTTCGGCATCGAGCCCAACCACGCAGTCCTGCACCAGGTCGTGACCGCGCAGCTCGCGGCCTCCCGAGCAGGCACCCATTCGACCAAGACCCGGGCCGAGGTGCGCGGCGGCGGTTCCAAGCCGTGGCGCCAGAAGGGCACCGGCCGAGCCCGCCAGGGGTCGACCCGCTCGCCGATCTGGACCGGCGGCGGGGTCGCGCTCGGACCCAAGCCCCGCAGCTATGTGCAGCGTACCCCCAAGAAGATGGTGCGCCTCGCCCTGCGCTCCGCGCTGTCCGACCGGGCCGCGGCGTCGAAGGTGGCGCTGGTCGACGCATGGGGCTTCGGGGAGCCCAGGACCAAGGACGCCATCCGGGCGCTCGAGGCGCTCGGTGTCGGCGGACGGGTGCTGGTGGTGCTCGGCGACGACGAGGTGACGGCGGCGCGTTCCTTCGCAAACCTGCCGGAGGTCCAGACGGTGCTCGCCGGCGAGCTCTCCGCCTACGACGTCCTGCGCAACGACTGGGTCGTGTTCTCCGACGCCACGCTTCCCGGCGGCTGGGACGAGGAGGCCGAGCGATGAAGGCGATGAGGGAGCCCACGTCGGTACTGCGGCGCCCGGTGATCTCCGAGAAGTCCTACGCGCTCATGGAACGGAACGTCTACGTCTTCGTCGTCGACCGGCGTGCGACGAAGATCGACGTCCGGCGCGCGGTCGAGCAGGCATTCGACGTGCGCGTCGACCAGGTGAACACCCTCAACCGAAAAGGCAAGACGTCCCGCAACCGGCGTACCAACAAGGCCGGCCGGCGCCCCGACACCAAGCGCGCGTTCGTGACGCTGCACGCGGGCGACAAGATCGACCTCTTCGAGAGCTGAGGACGCCATGCCGCTTCGCTCACGCAAGCCCACCAGCGCCGGACGGCGGTTCCAGACCGTCTCCGACTTCGCCGAGATCACGCGAGACCGCCCTGAGCGCTCGCTGCTCGCGTCGAAACCTGGCTCGGGCGGCCGCAACAACTACGGCCGCAAGACTGCACGCCACCGCGGCGGCGGCCACAAGCGCCAATACCGGATTGTCGACTTTCGCCGCGACAAGGACAACGTGCCGGCCAAGGTCGCCGCGATCGAGTACGACCCCAACCGCAACGCGCGCCTGGCGCTTCTCCACTTCGCCGACGGGGAGAAGCGCTACATCCTCGCCCCGGCCAACGTGCAGGTCGGTGACGTCCTGCAGAACGGCCAGGGCGCCGAGATCCGGCCGGGCAACGCCCTGCCGCTCCGCTACATCCCGGTGGGCTCCGTCGTCCACTGCGTCGAGCTCCGGCCAGGCGGTGGCGGCAAGCTGGCACGGGGCGCGGGCATGAGCGTCCAGCTCGTCGCCAAGGAAGGTGCCTACGCGACGATCCGGCTGCCCTCGACCGAGATGCGCCGCGTCTCGATCGAGTGCCGCGCGACCCTCGGCGTCGTCGGGAACGCCGAGTCCGAGCTCGTGAAGGTGGGGAAGGCCGGGCGCAACCGCTGGAAGGGCATCCGCCCGCAGACCCGCGGCGTCGCGATGAACCCGGTCGACCACCCGCTCGGGGGTGGCGAAGGGAAGTCGTCCGGAGGCCGCCACCCGGTCTCCCCGTGGGGAAAGCCGGAGGGACGCACCCGTGCGCGCCACAAGGAGTCCGACAAGTTGATCGTCCGCCGACGCCGCACCCGCGGCGCCAGGCGGTAGCGGGAGGTCGCGGTGCCGCGGAGCTTGAAGAAGGGGCCGTTTGTGGACGACCACCTGCTGAAGAAGGTGGACGCGTTGAACGCGACCGGCGAGAAACGGGTCATCAAGACCTGGTCACGCCGGTCCACGATCATCCCCGACATGGTGGGCCACACGATCGCGGTGCACGACGGCCGCCGGCACGTGCCCGTCTACGTGACCGAGGCGATGGTCGGGCACAAGCTCGGCGAGTTCGCCCCCACGCGCACCTTCCGCTACCACGCGGGACAAGAGCGGGCGGGGAGGCGCTGAGGTGCCGGGGATCAAGACCAACGAACGGCCGGGCACGCGCGCGGTCCTTCGGCACTGCCGCATGTCCGCCACCAAGGCACGGGTCGTGCTGAACCTCATCCGTGGGCAAGACGTCGACCGGGCGGCCGAGATCCTCCAGGGCACGCCGCGTGAGGCGGCGGAGATCGTGGGCAAGCTGCTGGCCTCGGCGGTCGCCAACGCCGTCCACAACGACGGAGCGGACGCAGAGGAGCTCTACGTGTCGTCTTGCTACGCGGACGAGGGCGTCACCCTGAAGCGCTGGCGGCCTCGGGCGCGAGGGCGGGCGACGCGGATCCGGAAGCGGAGCTGCCATATCACGGTCATTGTGAGCCGCATGCCCGAGGAGCGCCTGATCCGCCGGCGAGCCCAGCGGCAGGCCGCCGGTGCGCTGCGCCAGCGTCGGGTCGCCGAGTCCCGCCGCCGTGCCGACCTGGCCGGCCGCCTGTCCCGCCGCCGCCACGTCGCGGAGGCCGAGGCCGAGGCGGAGGCTGCCCTCCCCGCCGAGTCGCCCCAGGTCAACCTCGAGGCCCCCGCGGAGCTCGAGGCCCCCGAGGAGCCCGAGGAGGACCGGGCCGAGGAGGACGGCGACGAGGAGGGCGGGGCCGACGGGGGTCCGACGGACGAGAGCGAGAAGGGCGAGTAGATGGGCCAGAAGGTCAACCCCTACGGCTTCCGGCTGGGTGTCACCACCGACTGGAAGTCTCGCTGGTTCGAGGAGCGGCACTACCGGGACTTCGTGGTCGAGGACTGGAGGATCCGCGACTACTTGATGTCCCAGCTGGAAGCTGCGGCCGTCAGCCGTATCGAGGTAGAGCGCACGCGAGACCGGTTGCGGGTGGACATCCACACCGCCCGGCCGGGCATCGTGATCGGCCGCCGCGGCGCGGAGGCCGACCGTTTGAAGAAGAAGCTTGAGGAGATCACCGGACTTCGCAACCGGATCCAGCTCAACATCCAAGAGATCAAGCAGCCCGAACTCGACGCCGCGCTGATCGCGCAGGGCATCTGCGACCAGCTCGCCCGCAGGGTCGCTTTCCGGCGCGCGATGAAGCGGGCCATCCAGACCGTCCAGAAGGCCGGTGCGCAAGGGGTGCGCGTCCAGTGCTCGGGTCGCCTCGGGGGGTCCGAGATGGCCCGCAAGGAGTCCTACCGCGAAGGCCGGGTACCCCTGCACACGCTGCGAGCCGACATCGACTACGGCTTCCGCGAGGCGAGGACCACCTCTGGGCGGGTCGGGGTGAAGGTCTGGATCTACAAGGGCGACATCTTGCCCTACAAGGTCTCGATCGACGACAAGATCACCCGTGAAGCCGCAATGGCCGTTGGCGAGACGTCCGGGCAGGGCAAGCCGCGTCGGCTGATCACCGCGGGCGGTGGGCGGCGGCGAGCGGGGCTCGGGGCGCCGGGCTCGGCCGCTGCGGAGCTCGCCGCCGAGGAGGAGGCGCTCGCCGCCGAGGAGGAGGCCCTCGCCGCCGAGCGGGAGGCGCTCGCCGCCGAGCGCGAGGCGCTCGCGGCGAAGGAGGCGGAGCTCGCCGCCGAGGAGGCCCTCGCCGCCGAGGAGGAGGCGGCGGCTGGTGCCGGCCGTCACGCGTTCGAGGCCCCTGCTACCGGCGGCAGCCAGGAGGAGACGCCGCAGGACTCGGGGGCGACGAGGCCCTCGGGTGCGGCGCTGGCCGCTGCGGAGGCCGAGGTGGCGCCAGTCTCGGATCTGATCGCGCCGCCGAGCGAGCCCGACGAGCTCGAGCGCCAGCTGGCCGAGGACGAGGAGATGGAGCGGCGCAGCCGTCACGAGCACCACGAGGCGCCCCATTTCCGACGGGAGGCGGACTGAGATGCTCATGCCGCGCAAGGTCAAGCACCGCAAGCAGCAGCGGGGGCGGCTCAACGGCGCCGCCAAGGGCGGCACGACCGTCACGTTCGGCGACTTCGGGATCCAGGCGCTCGAGCCCGCATGGCTCACCGCGCGCCAGATCGAGGCCGCCCGGATCGCGATGACCCGTCACGTGCGCCGAGGTGGGAAGATCTGGATCCGCGTCTTCCCCGACAAGCCGGTGACCCAGAAGCCAGCGGAGACCCGGATGGGCTCGGGGAAGGGCAACCCCGAGCACTGGGTGGCCGTGGTGCGTCCGGGGCGCGTCCTCTTCGAGCTCTCCGGCGTGGACCAGGAGCTGGCGCAGGCAGCGATGGAGCGGGCGATCCAGAAGCTGCCGATGAAGGCGCGCTTCGTGGTGCGGCCGGGTACCCACGGTGCCGCGGAGGTGCAGGTCTGATGGCGGCCTCCGAGTACTTGGCCATGGCGCGCAGCGAGCTC
Organism: Actinomycetes bacterium; assembly: GCA_021800645.1. The sequence continues at coordinate 1,488 of JAJYYT010000104.1, read as the reverse complement.
GAGGACAAGCTCGCCGAGTCACGTAAGGAGCTGTTCAATCTGCGCTTCCAGAAGGCGACCGGGCAGCTGGACAACACCGCCCGGATCAAGCACGTGAAGCAGGACGTCGCCCGGCTCCTCACGGTCCTGCGCAGCCAGGAGCTCGAGGAAGAGACCGGCGAAGGAGCCACAGCTGGCGCCGAGGACGAGACGGAGCGGGAGGCGTGATGGAGCTGGATCAGGTAGCTGCCTCGCCCGGGAACGGCGAACGCCTGAACCGGCGAAAGGTCCGGGAGGGCACCGTCGTGTCCGACAAGATGCAGGGGACCGTCGTCGTCGCGGTGGTCGAGCGTGTCCGCCACCCCCGCTACGGCAAGACGGTCCAGCGCACCAAGCGTCTCTACGTCCACGACGCGCAGAACGCCGCCCGCGTGGGTGACCGCGTGCGGGTGGTGGAGACCCGTCCGTACTCCAAGCTCAAGCGGTGGCGGCTCGCGGAGATCATGGAGCGCGCCAGATGATCCAGCAGGAGTCCCGCCTCCGGGTGGCAGACAACTCCGGGGCGCGCGAGGTGCTCTGCATCCGCGTGCTGGGCGGATCGCGTCGGCGGTACGCGAGCATCGGCGACGTCTTCGTCGCCACCGTGAAGGACGCGATCCCGGGCGCCGCTGTGAAGAAAGGAGATGTCGTGAAGTGCGTCGTCGTGCGCACGGCCAAGGAGAAGCGCCGCCCCGACGGCAGCTACATCCGCTTCGACGAGAACGCCGCAGTGCTCATCAACGATCAGCAGCAGCCGCGCGGGACCCGGATCTTCGGGCCGGTCGGACGGGAGCTGCGCGACAAGAAGTTCATGCGGATCGTCTCGCTCGCGCCCGAGGTGCTGTGATGCGGGTCCGCAAGGGTGACCGCGTGGTCGTGCGCTCCGGGAAGTACAAGGGGCACCGCGCCGACGTCGTGCGCGCGCTGCCGTCAGAGGGAAAGGTCGTGCTCGAGGGGGTGAACGTCGCGAAGCGCCACTCGAAGCCGACCGCCCAGACGTACCAGGGCGGCATCATCGACAAGTTCATGCCGCTCCCGGTCTCGGCGGTGTCGATCGTCTGCCGCAGCTGCGGGGAGCCCACGCGGGTCGGCATGCAGGTCGACGCGCAGGGACGCAAGGTGCGGGTCTGTCGCAAGTGCGGAGCCGAGCTGTGAGCCCGTCGAAGTCAGCGAAGGCCGCTGGCGCGAAGAAGGCCGCTGGCGCGAAGAAGGCCGCTGGCGCGAAGAAGGCCGCGTCCCGTTCCGGTCAGCGTCCGGCCCCCCAGGGCGCCAGGCAGACCGGGGGACGGACGGCGCCCGGCATCGAGCGGACTGCCGGGCGCGCCGCGGGGAGCGCGGGCGCCGCGGCGCCGAGGCTCAAGACCCGCTACCGCGAGGAGGTGCAGGCCAAGCTCAAGGAGGAGCTCGGCCTGGCGAACGTGATGGAGGTCCCTCGCCTCGACAAGATCGTGGTCAACATGGGAGTCGGGC
>JAJYYT010000103.1 GCA_021800645.1 Actinomycetes bacterium | reverse complement strand
GTCGAGATCCACGCTGGGCGCCAGCCGCTTCCCCTGCGCATGCACCTTCAAGATCGCGAGACGCTCCGCGAGCGTCGGGAGCGGAATGGTCACCTGCCGGTCGAACCTTCCGGGCCTGAGCAGCGCGGGGTCCAGGATCTCCGGACGGTTGGTGGCTGCGAGCACGACGATCCCTTCGGAGGGGTCGAAGCCGTCCATCTCGGACAGGAGCTGGTTCAGCGTCTGCTCTCGCTCGTCGTTCGAGACGATCGCGCCGGCGCCGCTTCGACGCTGCCCGATCGCATCGATCTCGTCGACGAAGATGATCGCCGGCGCCCGCTTGCGCCCCTCCGCGAAGAGGTCGCGCACACGAGCGGCGCCGACACCGACGAACATCTCGACGAAGCTCGACCCGGTCACCGAGAAGAACGGGACGGACGCCTCTCCGGCGACGGCACGCGCGAGCAGCGTCTTGCCCGTCCCGGGCGGGCCGACCATCAGCACCCCGCGCGGGGCGACCGCGCCGGCGCGCCGGTAGCGCTCGGGGCTCCGCAGGAATTCGACGACCTCGGCGATCTCACGCTTGGCACCTGTGTACCCGGCCACGTCGGCGAAGGTCGTCGACGGGCGATCCGCATCGAACACCTTGGCCTTGGATCTCCCGACGCCCATCGCGCCCTGGAAGACTCCCCCGCCTGCGCCATGGCGCGACAGGCGGAACCAGAGCCATCCGACGATGACGAACGGGAGCAGGAGGATGAGCCAGGTGAGCACCTCGTCGCCGAACGACGTGGTCGAGGCTGTCGCCGTGATCTCCACACCGTCGCGCTGGAGCTTGGAGAGCAGTGACGAGCCGGCGAGCTGCACGGGGATGACGGTCGTGTAGTGCTTCCCGTTGGCCAGCGTGCCGCTCGCGCTCCCGCTGGACGTGATGGTGATCGTGCGCACGGTCTTCGCCGACACGTCCTTCAAGAAGTGGCTGTAGGTGAGTGTGACCGACGGTGTCACCCTGGTGGCGGGCAGGACGAAGAACAGACCGATGAAGAGGATCAGCGCGGCGAGCCACAGCCAGTGACGCCATGGCGGCGGGGGCGGCGGCGCGGTCGGAACCGGCTTGTCGCCTTGAGGCGGCGGGTTCGCCTGCTTGGTCATCTAGGGGTGCCTCCTCCTTCGTCGGCGAGCCGCCGCTTGCCGTTGGCGAGCCGCCGGCCGTTGGCGAGCCGCCGCTTGCCGTTGGCGAGCCGCCGCTTGCCGTTGCGAGCCGCCGCTTGCCGTGCTCGACGTTACAACCAGGTTGGCGATCATCGGTCGGCGGGGATCGCACGCTCGGCGCTCGCCGCAGGCCCTTGGCTCGAGGGGTGGAGCCGCGAGAGACTGAGGTCCGGGCAACGAGGCCCTAGGCCCTGGGGGCTGGCCGGTCCCCACGCCTTCGGAGGAAGGGAGCGGACAGTGGACGAAGAGCTGATTGGCTCACCCAAGCCCGCGGAAGCCGAGAGCGACGTCGTGGGCGGCGGGTGCACCTGAGAGCACCGGCACCCAGCAGGCGGCGCCCGACCATCTGCAGCCATGAGCAGCATGTCCATCGAGGCGGCCGGTCACCGGGTCCAGATCTCCAACCCAGACCGCATCTACTTTCCTTCGCTCGGCGCGACCAAGGGCGACCTGGTCGAGTACTACCTCTCGGTGGGCGACGCGCTCGTGCACACCGCGGGTGGGCGACCGGCGCTCCTCGAACGCTTTCCCGAGGGCGCGGGCGGCAGGTCGTTCTTCCAAAAGCGCGTTCCGCCGGGGGCACCCGAATGGGTGCGCACGGCGAGCGTCTCGACGCCGAACGGGACGCGCTCGAACGCGCTCGTCGTGGCGGACATCGCACACGTGCTCTGGGCCGTGAACCTGGGATGCCTGGGGCTCCATCTCTGGCCGTTGCGCGTGGACGACCCGGCCCACGCGGACGAGCTGAGGATCGACCTCGACCCGCAGCCCGGAACCGGGTTCGACGACGCGCGCCAGGTCGCCCGGCACACTCGGGCGCTCTTGGACGAGCTGGGCATCGCGGGCTACCCCAAGACGACCGGCCGCCGCGGGATCCACGTCTACGTCCGCCTGCAACCGCGTTGGGACTCGACCACGGTGCGGGCGGCTGCGGTCGCCCTCGCCAGGGAGCTGGAGCGCCGGCACCCCCACCTCGTCACCGCAAGGTGGTGGAAGGAGGAGCGCGGGAGGCGGGTCTTCGTCGACTTCAACCAGAATGCTCCGCACAAGACCGTCTTCGGCGCCTGGTTCGTCAGGCCCCGGACGACCGGCCAGGTCTCCACGCCCTTGTACTGGGACGAGCTCGACGACGTGGACCCCGAGGCGCTGACCCTCTCCACGGTCCCAGACCGTCTCTTGCGGGGCGGGGACCCCTGGGCAGCCATGGCGTCGCATCCCCAATCGCTCGACCCACTGCTCGAGCTCGCAGCCGGCGATCGTGCGCGGGGCCTGCCGGACGCCCCGTGGCCGCCCGAGTACCCCAAGGCTCCCGACGAGCCGACGCGTACGCCGCCGAGCAGGGCGCGCAAGCGTCGGTGACGACCTCAGGCGCCGCGCGGTGAGCCTTCCTGTCCGGCCCCCCGTCTCGCCGATGCTGGCAAAGCTCGTCCGCGAATTGCCTCGCGAAGAAGGGCTCTCCTACGAGCCGAAGTGGGACGGATTCCGCTGCGTGGTGTTCCGCGACGACGAATCCGTCGAGCTTGGGAGCCGCAACGAGAGACCGCTCACGAGGTACTTCCCCGAGCTCCTCCTTCCACTTCGCCGCGAGATCCCCGCGCCCGCGGTGGTCGACGGGGAGTTGGTCGTCGCAGGACCCCACGGCCTGGACTTCGACGCGCTGACTCAGCGCATCCACCCCGCGCCATCCCGGGTGAAGCTCCTCTCCGAGACGACTCCAGGCGCGTTTGTCGCGTTCGACCTGCTCGCGCTCGACGGGCGCGATCTCCGTGACGAGCCGTACACGCGCCGGCGGTCGGCGCTCGAATCCCTCCTCGCCGACGCGGAGCCGCCCGTGCACCTCACTCCGGTCACCACCGACCCGGCGGTCGCCGCCGACTGGTTCGACAGGTTCGAAGGTGCCGGGCTCGACGGCGTCGTCGCCAAGGCAGCCAGCCTGCGCTACCGGGAGGGCGAGCGGGTGATGCTGAAAGTGAAGCACGAGAGAACCGCGGACTGCGCCGTGGCCGGCTTCCGCTGGCACAAGGATGGCGGCGTCGGCTCGCTCTTGCTCGGGCTCTTCGACGAACATCGTTTGCTCCACCACGTCGGCGTCGCGTCCGGCTTCAGCGCAGCTCGCCGCGCGGCGTTCGTCGAGGAGCTTGCGCCGTTGCGTGCCCGGTCGCTGGAGGAGCACCCATGGCGGGGCTGGACCAGCGCACAGGCAGGCGCGGGGACCCGGATGCCCGGCGCGCAGAGCCGGTGGAACGCCGGGAAGGACCTGTCCTGGGAGGCGTTGCGAGTCGAGCGAGTGTGCGAGGTCGCGTACGACCACCTCCAGCGCGACCGCTTCCGGCACGCAACGAGCTTCAGGCGCTGGAGACCCGACCGCGAGCCGGCCTCCTGCACGTACGACCAGCTTGCGACGCCGGTCCCAGCGGAGCTCGCGACGGTCTTTCGCGCCGGGAGCTGAACGTCGCTGCCCCGTGCCGCTGGACCTGCCGCTGGACCTGTGCCGCTGCACCTGTGCCGCTGCATCTGTGCCGCTGCATCAAGGGGCGAGGCGGGCCGCGAGCGCGGCCACCCTCGCACTCAAAGAGGGGGCGCCGATCGACTCGGCGATCTCCTGGAAGCCCTGCCGCGGGCCGTGCCATGCCAGGTCGTCGGGCGTGCTGACCAGCCCATCTGTGACCCGCAGGGTCGCGAGCACCTTGAAGAGGTCGGCAAGCTCCCTCGCTCCCGCCAGCTCGCTCGCGAGGCGCTCTGGACGCGCGACCGCTTCTCTCACCGATGGATCCCATGTCCTTACGTCGAGGGGGATCGCCTCCAGGTGCCCGTAACGGGCGAGCACCGCGGCGGCCGAGCGCGCGCCCCATCCCCTGATCCCGGGAAAGCCGTCGGCCGCGTCGCCGACGAGCGCCAGCCAGTCCGGGATGGAGCACGGTCGGACGCCGTACTTCGCGACAACCCCCTCCTCGTCGATGACCCGCCTGCGGCGCCGGTCCACGAGCACGACCTTTCCGTCCACGACGCACTGGGCGAGATCCTTGTCCGGGGAGCAGATGTGGACACGCCCGATGCGCTCGTCCCCGCTCACCGCGGCCGCGACCGAAGCGAGCGCATCGTCGGCCTCCAGCTCGACCATCGGCCACACCGCCACGCCGAGAAGGTCGAGCGCTTCTTCGAGCATGTCGAACTGGCCGCGCAGCTCTGCAGGCACCTTCTCCCCCGACTTGTACCCCGGCCACAGGTCGTTGCGGAACGACTCGACGACATGGTCGGTCGCCACGCCGACATGCGTCGCTCCCTCGTCGAGCATCGAGACCACGGTGGTCACCACGCCCCGCGTGGCGGCGCGTCCTGACGGCGTCCCGCGCCCGGCCGCCGAGCCGTAGTAGTGGCGGAAAAGCTCGTAGGTGCCGTCGACGAGGTGGACCTCCATGGCGCAAGCGTCCCACACCTGGGCTTTTCCGACCGCGTGCCCGAAAAGGGCACAAGCCGAGGGCACAACTTCTCGGGGCGGGCACGGGCGGTGCCGCCAGGCGACTGCGCAGCCTCTGTGGCTTCGGACCGTGCCGCCCATGCACCCGTCACCGACGAGCCCCACCGCACCCGGCACCACCGCACCCAGCACCGCTGCACCGACCACCTCCACCGCCCAGGGGCCCGGCCCCGTCCCGGTCGTCTTGGACCTGGACGGCGTCCAGGCCCGCTACCGCATCGGGCGGACCAAGGCCATCGAGCTGTGCGCCATGGAGGCGTTCCCAAAGAGCGTCGTCCCGGGCATGCACCGCTAACCGGTCGCCGCCCTCGAGGCCTGGGAGCTCTGCTTCGCCCTGCGCTCGACGGTCGCCGAGCCGGCCCCGCCCGCACCCCTCGTCATCACCCCGCCCGCCCCCGGACGCCCGGGCCGGCGCCCGGGCGCAAGCGCAGGTGCCCGATGAGCCGCCGCCGGCCCGTGAAGGTCGACAAGGAGGTCGGCCGCACCCTCTACGGCCCCACCCCCGCCAAACCCAAGTACCGCCTCGACTACACCGACCCGTTCACCAAGGACCGCTGCCAGCCCCGCCGGACCGACGAGACCGAGGCCTTCTCGCTCTACGAAGAGACCCTCGTCTACCTGCGCACCGCCCGGCTGGCCGCTCCGGTCGGAGGCGAGCGGCCCAAGAGCGCGCCGGGGAGGCCGCCCGGCAGAACGCCGACGGTCGACGACCTCTTCGACGCCCGCCTCGGGCGCTGGGCCGACGACGGCTGCAGCACCCGCTACGTCGACACGCGCCAGGGTCGCTACGACTACCGCATCCGCCCGGTCATCGGCGCGCTCGCCGTGCGGGACTGGGCGGCGAGCTCGGAGGGATGCCGGGAGGTGCTCCGGGCCGCCCGGGTCTAGGGGCTCGCTCCTGCCAGCGTCCAGGACCTGGGCGCCCTCATGCGCGGGCTCGTGAGCCTGGGCTGGGAGAAGCGCTGGATCCCGCCGGCGCACAACCCGATGCTGGGCGTGAAGTACACGGCGGGGCGTCCGTCCAGGCCCAGGGCCCCGAGTACGTCCGCCCCGAGGACCGGCCCTCCTTCGGCGCGGTGGAAAAGCTCGTGCTCGCCTACGAGGAGCTGGCCCAAGCGACGGGCATCTTCTGGCTGCCCGAGCGTGCCCTCGTGGGCGCCCACGCAGGGCTCCGGCCGGGCGAGCGCGATGCCCTTCGCCTCTACGACCTGCGGCCGAAGGAGCTCGAGATTGCCGTGGAGTGGAGCTTCGAGTGGCCCCGGGGAGTGGCCGAGCCGCTGCGCAAGCGCCCCAAGAACGGCAAGACCCGCCCGGTCCTCGTCCCGGCCTCGGACATGGAGCGACTGGTCGTTCTGTCCGCGCGGCGCCGCGCCGCCGGCGCTGCCGACGACGCGCTCTTGTTCGAGGACCCGCGCCGCCCGGGGCTCCCGCTCTCCGAGTCCGCAACCAGGCGGCTGCACGTCGACGCAGGCCTGCGAGCCGGCTGGGAGACCGTCGAGGTCCGCCGACGCGCCGGCGCCAGGCGCTCCCTCGGCCCCGACCTCCGGCCCCGTCACAGCAACTACTCGCTGCGCCACCACGCCGCGTCGTGGATGCACGACGTCGCCGGGTTCGACTGGGCCGACGTCTCGCGGGCCCTCGGGCACCACAGCGTCGCCTTCACCTACGCCGTCTACGTGCGCTCAGGCGCCGACGCCGACGAGCGAAGCCGCGCCCGGCTGCTGCGCATGTGAGTCGTGCCCGAGCTCGACATGCTGATCGTCTGGTTCCGCCTCGAGACCGGTGCGCGCCAGGGCGGCGCGATCGGCCTCGAGATCGGTGACCTCGACCTGGTCCATCACAGCACTCGCCAGGCCGATGCCTGTCAGCACTTGTCTCCCTTCCCGTCACTTCTTCGGTCTCACGCCGGGCTGTTGCACTGATCCCTTCGGAAGGTCAGCTCCGAAATCGATCAGCAGCTGGCGCACAGGTGAACCGTGGCCGCCAGGTAGCTGTGCTCGTCGACGCCCAGCGCCCGGACGTGACCGACCCTTCTCGGGCCCTCGAACAAGGGCGTGCCGTGGCGGACGCCGGCAGACATGAGCGTGTCCCACCCCACCCCGTACTCGGCGGCGACCGAGCGGACCGACCGGCACAACTGGCCGACCTGGAGGGTGGCTTCAGCGCCAGCACGGTGCGTGAGCAGCTGGCGCGCCACGATGCCTGCGATCTTCTCGGTCCAGGTCTTTCTGAGACAGCCCGTCGTCGTGCACCGCCACCAGCGCTTCCGGAGGACGAGTCGAACCGGACGTCCGAAGCAGTGCAGGTCGCGCAGCTGGATCTCTGTCCGGACTTCCGGAGCTCGTAGGCATTTGAGGTCCCGCGGCCGAGCAAAGTGCCAGGCAGGAACGCTGGAAGGTGGCCGGGGCCCGAAAAGGCGTAGGCACATGGGGATCCGCTAAATCCGTCAAT
>JAJYYT010000102.1 GCA_021800645.1 Actinomycetes bacterium | reverse complement strand
ACTGCCATCTCGATGCCGGCGCGCAGCTCGTCGACGGTCTTGACTGCCATCTTGCCTTCGTGGTCGGCCTTGATGTTCTTCCAGACCCACTCGTCGGGGTTGAGCTCGTGGGAGTACGGAGGCAGCAGGTACAGCTCGAGGCGCCCGTTCGTCTGCTCCACGAACTGGCGCACCTTGGACGCCTTGTGCGAGGGGTGGCCGTCGACGATGAGGAAGATCTTGCCTTTGACGTCGTGGAGCAGCTTCTGGAGGTAGCAGATGAATGCGTCGGCGTTCACCTTGCCCTCGACGAAGGTGAAGTGGAGCTTGCCCTTGGCAGATACCGCCGAGATCATGTTGAGGGAGCGTCGTTGGCCGGTGCCTCGCACGATGGGGGTGTGTCCCCTCCAGGTGGTCCCCGTGTGGCAGTCGCTTCGCACGCCTGCCTCGCCCGAGAAGAAGATGCTGGCACCCAGCTTCTTCGCCCGCTCGACGATTGCGGGGTACTCCTCCTCCTTGAAGCGTCGGACCCGCTCGGGGTCCTGCTCGTAGGCCCGAACGAGCGGCCGCTGGGCCGAGAGCCCCAGACGACGGAGCAGCTTGCCCACGCCTTGGAGGGTCATCTCCACGCCGTAGCGCTCGCAGATGAGGTCACGGACCATCTCGCGGGTCCACAGTGCGAACTCGAAGCGCAGCTGACGGGGGTCCTTGCCGACGATCCACTTGCGTAGCTGGTTCGTCTGGCGATTGGTGAGCAGTGGGGGACGACCCGAGGGCTCTTTCACCTCGAAGAGGCCTTCGCCACGGGCTCGGTAGGCAGCGACCCACCCGTAGACCGTCGAACGCCCGCAGTCGAAGATCTCCGCTACGTCTTCGGGGGAGAGCCCCTTGTCGATCGCAGCGATCACCTTGCGACGAGTCGCGGCGAGATCACGGCGGGCGACCCGGGTCCGCTTTCCGGTAGCCGACACGAGCACGCGCTTGCCCACGCCATCATTCTACCAACCTTGACACACGAAGTCCAGTAACTTAGTCGCGGCTTAGTAGCGGCAGGCTGTCGCGGCGAGGCGCGTCCCGAGGCGCGTCCCGAGGCGCGTCCCGAGGCGCGTCCCGAGGCGCGTCCCGAGACCGCCGAGGAGCGCTTGCACCCGGACCCGACGTCCCTTGCGCGCCCCCGCGCGGCATTGGTCGGCATTGGTCGGCATTGGTCGGCAAGCCCGCAAGCTGGTATCTTTCAACGTTGAGCGCACAACTAAACGTTCGCTCTTCTTTCTTGTCTTGCGACCCCCCCGAGGAGGGACCGTGCCCGCAAAGATGCTCATCGACGGTAAGTGGACCACCGCACGAGGCGGCGGAACCTTCGAGACGTTCGACCCGGCGACCGGCGCGGTCATTGACACCGTCCCCGACGCGACGCCTGCGGACGTCGACGCCGCAGTCGCCGCGGCCAAGCGCGCGTTCTCGTCGCCGGACTGGGCGCAGATGCTCCCGGCAGCACGCGCGCGCCTCCTGTGGAAGATCGCCGATCTCATCGAGGAGCACGCAGAGGAGCTGGCGCAGCTCGAGACGCGCGACCAAGGCCAGCCCTTCGGCATCTCGAGCCAGATCTCCGTGCCGAACGCGATCGAGCATTTCCGCTACTACGCGGGCTGGGCGACGAAGCTCCATGGCCTCACCGTGCCGGTCTCGATCCCTGGCGTCGACTACCGCAACCACCGCGAACCGCTCGGCGTGTGCGGGCTGATCACGCCGTGGAACTTCCCGCTCATGATCGCGGCCTGGAAGCTCGCGCCGGCGCTCGTCACGGGGAACTCCGTCGTCATGAAGCCCGCCGAGCAGACGCCCTTGTCCACGCTCCGGCTCGCCGAGCTCTGCTGTGAGGCGGGTGTGCCGGATGGTGTGGTGAACGTCGTGACTGGTGGCCCGGCCGTCGGCGAGGCCCTCGTGCGCCACCCGGACGTCGCGAAGATCTCCTTCACCGGCTCGACCGAGGTCGGCCGAGAGATCGCCGCGGAGACCGGACGCCGGCTCGCACGCGTCTCGCTCGAGCTCGGGGGGAAAGCGCCGAGCATCGTGGCCCCTGATGCCGACATCGACGCGATCCTCCAGGGCAACGTCATGGGCGGCCTCTTGAACTGCGGGCAGGTCTGCGCCGCCTACACGCGCTTTTACGTCGACCACAAGCGCGCCGCGGAGTTCGCGGAAAAGATCGGCGACGTGGCTTCTCACATGCAGCTCGGCCATGGCCTGGAGCCCGGGACCCAGCTCGGGCCACTCGTCTCCGAAGAGCAGGTCGAGCGCGTGGACCGCTACGTGCGGATCGGCACGGCCGAGGGCGCACGCCTCGTGACCGGAGGCGAGCGCGCAGGTGGAGAGCTTGCTGGCGGCTACTTCTACCAGCCGACGGTCTTCGCCGACGTGGACGACTCGATGACGATCGCCCGCGAGGAGATCTTCGGGCCTGTTCTCAGCGTCATCCCGTACGAGGACGCCGACGAGCTCGCGGAGCGCGCCAACGACACGGACTACGGCCTGGCCGCGGTCATCTGGTCGCGCGACATCGGCACGGCCAACCGGCTCGCGAATGCGATCAAGGCCGGCACGGTGTGGATCAACCTGCCGCCGTTCCTCGACGCTGCGGCACCATGGGGTGGGATGAAGGCCTCGGGTGTCGGGCGCGAGATGGGCTGGGAGGCGATCCTCGCGTACACCGAGACGAAGAGCGTCTGGACGAGCCTCGCCTGAGGATCGGGCTTCGCCGCTCGGCGCGGCACGTGGCGCCGCCCCCACAACCCCTTCTACAGCAGGTGGTGAGGGGGCTTTGCGGTGCCCTCAGCGAAGCGCGCGAGGCGGAACGGCTGCAGCTCGTGGTGGCTCTTCCCGGTGACCACGAGGTCGGCGACGATCCGGCCGACCGCTGGGGCGATGCCGAAGCCGTGCCCGCTCATGCCGGTCGCGACGACCACCCCGTCGCCGGGCCCGACCTTGTCGATGACCGGGAGCGCGTCCGGAGTCCCGTCGATCGTGCCTGCCCAGGCCGTCGCCGCCCTCCACGTTCGGCCGGGAAGGCATTCGGCCATTGCCGCGAGCGCCTCTTCCACGTCCTCGTACCGCACGCTCCCGCCGAGGTGGTGGTCGTTGTCGCGCCGGGCAATCCTCGCCAGCGCCTCGCGGGGCCGTACCTGGAGGTACTCGCGGTTCTTCCAGTACATGGGGAGAGCCTGGCGGAGCTGGCGCGGCACGAGGAGCGACCGGAGCGCACCGGGGTCCACCACCACCTCGCCCCGGCCTCCAGCCGATATCAGCACCTGGCCGCTCGCAGTCTGACGGAAGCCGACGCGCCCGGTCCACACGCATGCGTCGGTGAGCCACGGCACCTTCTCGGTCAATGCCACCGTCTGGTTGACCAGCTGCACCGGCATGTGGAGGCCGAGCTTTCGCAGGAGCGCGCCGGACCCGGCGCCGGCGGTGAGCACGACATTCGACGCAGCGACGAACCAGTCGTCGGTCTGCACGCCCGCGACGGCGCCGCCGGAGGTGACGATCGCGCGAGCAGGGCAGCCAGAGAAGACCTCGACCTGCTCGGTGCCAAGCGCGCGCGAGTAGGCGGCGACCGCCTTGGCCGGGTTCACCTGCCCGTCGCTCGGAGTGAAGATCGCGAGCCCGAAGCGCGCCCAGAAGCCCGGCACGATCTTCGCGACGTCGTCGTCCGTGACGACGCGGCTGTCGAGCCCGCAGCTCCGCGCGACGTCGATCCAGCGGTGGTAGTCCTCCACGCGTTCCGGATCGTCGGTCAGCCGGAGGTTCCCGCCCTGCACCCATTCGAGGTCGGCCCCGAGACGTCCGGGAAGCTCTCGCCACGTCCGACTGGCCTCGATCATGATCGGCAGCTCTTCGATCGCGCGGCCCTGCTGTCGGACGAAGCCCCAGTTACGGCTCGACTGTCCGGCACCCGGCTCGACGGCGTCGAGCACGCAGACGCTCAGCTTTCGCCGGGCGAGCTCGTACGCAGACGCGAGACCGACGATCCCCGCGCCGATCACCACGACGTCAGGACGACGCGCGGGAGGGCTGAGCGCATGCGGCCCCTCGGGAGGCGTCACGGTATCCTCCGGAGGGCACGACGCCTCCGCTCACACGTCCACGTGTCACCCATCGATGTAGCGTTCACGTTCCCAGTCGGTGACCGCGGCGTTCCAGAGGGACAGCTCGTGACGGCCGAGGGCGACGAAGACGTCGCGGAACGCTCCGAGAAGCTCCCCGGCGAAGGCATCCTGCTCGAGCACGCCGAGAGCGCTCTCGAAGCTCGCCGGGAGCAGCGGGAGATCCGTACGCACGTACGCGTCGCCGGTCACCCGGCAAGGGGGCTCGAGCCCGCGCTCGACGCCGTCGAGCCCTGCCGCGACGCACACCGCGGTGACGAGGTACGGGTTCGCGTCCGCGGCCCCCCCGCGCCACTCCAGACGGTTCGCAGCGCCGTGCCCCGCGATCGCGCGCACCCCGACGGTGCGGTTGTCCACCCCCCAGCAAACCTGGGTTGGCGCAAAGCTGTGATCCGCGATCCGCTTGTAGGCGTTCACCGTCGGCGACCCCAGCGCCGTGAGTGCCGGCATGTGCTCGAGAAGTCCTGCCAGGTACCGGCCCATCAGCCCTACTTCCAGGTCGCCAGGCGTCGAGCGTCCGAAGACGTTGACGCCCCCGTCGAGCTCGGCGAGCGACTGGTGGAGGTGGAACCCCGAGCCAGACTGTCCGGGGAGCGGCTTCGCCATGAACGTCGCGCAGTAGCCCATCTCCTGGGCGATCTCCTTCACGGCCATCTTGAAGCGCAGCGTGTTGTCGGCAGCCTCGAGCGCATCCGCGTACCGCATGTTCACCTCGACCTGGGCGGGCCCGAACTCGGTGTTGCAGGCCTCGAGCGCGACGCCCATCGCGGCGAGTTCGTCGCGCAGGCGCTGCATGAAAGGCTCCAGCGTGGCGCCCCGCGTGAGGCTGTAGCAGTCGATCTCCTCGTAGAGCGGCCGGCCGCTGGAGTTGAGCAGGTAGAACTCGAGCTCCGCGCCGACCTTCGGCTCGTAGCCGAGAGAGTGTGCGCGCGCGAGGACGTCCTTCAGGATGTGGCGCGTGCTCACCGCGACCTCACGACCGTCTGGCTCGCGGCAGTCGCAGATCACCGACGCGGCACCCGGGTGCCAGGGGACCGGGCGGAACGTGGCAAGGTCGGGCACTGCGACCATGTCTGGGTAGCCGGTGTCGAAGTTCGTGTAGGCCACGTCCTGGATCACGTCGCATCGGCGTCCCCAGACCAGCGCGGCGTTGGCCAGCTCGAAGCCGCGGTAGGCGGTGTCGAGGAAGTGCCGGACAGGGATCCGCTTTCCGCGCGGCAGACCCTGGGCGTCAGGGAAGGCACACTCGATCGTACGGATCTCGAATTCCTTGCAATGCGCTTCTACCTCGCCGATGTCCACCTGGTCCCCCTATCGTTTCTCGTTCCCGCCCTGCCGAACGGTGCTGCCGGGTCTACCGAGTCGCGCCGTGGCCGCACGCCGCCGCCATCAGCCCACCGCCCGGACCGACCTAGAAGCGGCCGTCCTGCCCGGGAACCCAGTCGGTTCCCGCGAGCGGCACCCGGGCCATCGCCGCCGCCTCGAGCGTCAGCGCCCGCAGGTCCTCTGGCTCGAGCCCGTGGACGTCACCCTTGCCGCACGCCTTGGCGAGCAGCGTGATCTCCATCACCATCGCGTTGATGAAGTTCTCGACGCGCTCCGCGGCCTTCTCGACGTCGAGCCTCTCGACCAGCTCGGGATCCTGGGTCGCGACGCCGACGGGGCAGCGCCCGGTGTGGCAGTGGTGACAGAACCCCGACGCGGTGCCGAGCTGCGCGTAGTCCTCCGCGTAGACCGGCGCGTTGCAATTCAACGCGATCAACGCCGCCGTGCCGATCGCGACGGCGTCGGCACCGAGCGCGAGCGCCTTGGCCGCGTCCGCGCCGCTGCGGATGCCGCCAGACACGACGAGGTCCACCTGGCCGTAGAGACCGAGCTCCTCGAGCGCCTCTCGCGCGGCGGCGACCGCGGCGATCGTCGGGACTCCGGTGTGGTCGAGGAGCAGCTCGGGCGACGCGCCCGTCGCGCCCTCCATGCCGTCGACGACGATCACGTCGGCACCGATCTTCGCCGCGATCTTCACGTCCTCGCGCACCCTGGTCGCCGGCATCTTGACGAAGATCGGGACCTGGTTGTCCGTCGCGATGCGCAGCTCCTCAAGCTTGACCTCCATGTCGTCCGCCCCGAGGAAGTCGGGATGGCGCACGGCCGAGCGCTGGTCGATGTTCTTGGGCAGCGTCCGCATCTCGGCGACGCGGTCAGCGACCTTGGCGCCGGGAAGCAGGCCCCCGGTGCCCGGCTTCGCGCCCTGGCCCATCGCGACTTCGATGGCGTCGGCCTGTCGAAGGTGCTCGAGGTCGAGCATGTAGCGCGACGGGGTCATCTGGTACACGAGGAGAGAGGACTCCTCCCGCTCCTCGGTGAGCATGCCCCCCTCGCCCGTGCACGTGCAGGTGCCGATTGCCGAGGCGGCGCGGCCCAGCGCGGCCTTGGCGTTCCACGAGAGCGCCCCGAAGGACATGGACGTGATGTAGACGGGCACCGACAGCTCGAGCGGCTTCGCGCACCCGTGGCGCGCGCCGAGCACCGTCTTGGTCTCGCAGCTCTCGCGGTAGCCCTCGAGCGGCAGCCGCGTCATCGCTGCCGGGAGGAATACGAGGTCGTCGAGCCGCGGGATCCTGCGGTGAAGCGAGAACCCGGTGATGCGGTATCGGCCGAGCTCGGCTTTCGACTGGATCTCCTCGATCGTGTAGCGGTCCCAGATCGGGCTCTCCTGCATGCTGAGGGCGTCGGCCGCCCGCGTGCGATCGGTCTCGGGTTCACGACCTTCGCTGCTCATATGCTCCTCCAGATCCGGCCATCGTGCTTGTCGAAGTACCACAGCCGTCCCTCCGCCTCGATCTTGCGGAAGGGGCCGTCGGGCCAGGGAAGCCCTACCACCGCGAGGTCGCGCACGAGCTCCTCGGTGTCCTTCCCGTCGAGTGGTCGCTCGATCGCGTCGGCGCCGAGCGAGCCCACATCGCCCGAGACGAAGATCCTGCCCTCGTACATCGACGCCCCGAGGCTCTCGCCTGCGCCGTTCAGCACGACGATCTTGCCACGGTGCGCCAT
>JAJYYT010000101.1 GCA_021800645.1 Actinomycetes bacterium | reverse complement strand
GACGGTCTCGGCGTGGGTGTCGGTCACCGCGAACTGGACGATACGCGTGCGCTCGGGGACGTCACGCACGTGGTACCGCGCGTTGCCCAGGACGGGGAACCATACCTCCGTTTCGCCCTGTTCGACCATGGACAGGGCCGCCCGGATCTCGCGCCGAAAGCGAGCCCAGTCCTCCTCGGATGGGCGCTCTCGGTCGTGGCCCAGCCACAGCGTTTCGCGGAGCGGCTCGCCCCCGGCGCCTGTGGCGTGGGCCTCGCCGCGTCCCGTGGGGCTCATCAGCCGAAGTGGGTCGCCCCCCTCGCCGCGCTGTGCGGCAGCGCGGTCGCGGTCATGCTGTACGCCGTGCTCGGTGCGCTGCTCGGCGAGTCGCAGTTCCTCCACGTGGACCTCGTCACCGTCGTGACCGTGATCGCGGTCACGAATGCGCTGCTCGCAGGGCTCTCCGTCCGCGTCATGCGTTGGGCGCTCACGGCCTCCGCCGAGCGAGCCAGCACGGGCTGGTTCCGGTGAGCCGTCGCTCGTTCCGCCACCCTTTCCGGGGTGGACGGGTCTACCTGAGGCCGGCAGGCCGCAGGCGCGTCCGGGGCGGTGGCGGTCACGCCAGGCAGCGTGCCCACAGGCTCCGGATCCGGGTGCGCCGCAGCGTCAACGTCGCCGCTCTCGTTCCTTCCCCCGAGGAGGTGCCGTCCCGTCCTCGGGTTCGTATGCGCGTCGTCGCGTCCATCGTCTTCGTGCTGTTCTGCGTGATGGTCCTCAGGCTCTGGGACCTCCAGGTCATCGACCGCCACCAGTACGCGGTCGCGGTGAACCAGGACTCCCTGCGGACGGTCACGATTCCCGCGCCCCGGGGGCTCATCGTGGACCGCCGGGACACGGTGCTCGTCGGGAACAAGGTGGAGAACGAGATCGTGCTGTCGCGTGCCGAAGCGTCCTCGGATCCGTCGATCGTCGGGAAAGTGGCGGCGCTCTGCGGGATCACGCCAGCAGCGGTGCGAGCCGCGCTCACAGACCCCGAGTACAGCCCGTACGAGCCGGTGCCGGTCGTGCAGAACGCGTCGCCCGCGGTGGTCCAGTACCTCGCGGCGCACCAGTCGCAGTTCCCCGGCGTCACAGTCGTCCAGGTGACGGTGCGCGACTACCCCCAAGGAGGGACGACGGGTACCCAGGTCCTTGGCTACACAGGCCCGATCACAGCGACATATCTGAAGAGTCATCCGAACGACGGCTACACACAGACCTCCCAGATCGGCAAGACCGGCGTCGAAGCCGAGGAAGAGCAGTACCTGCGCGGCAAGCCGGGGCGGGAGACAATCGAGGTCACGCCCACCGGGACAATCGTCGGGACGGTGCGCAAGACCAGGCCCGTGCAGGGCGACACGGTGGTGCTGAACTTGACAGCGGCTCTCCAAAGGGACGTGCAGCAGGCGCTCGCAACAGTCATCGCCGCCGACCGGGCGCGGACAACATCCGGCGTCCATCCGGCTGCGCCGAACGGCGCGGCCGTCGTGCTCGACGCCCAGACCGGCGCGGTGCTCGCGCTCGCCTCGTACCCCTCCTACAGCCTCACAGAGTGGGTCGGCGGCATCTCGACTGCCAACTACGACAAGCTCCGCGCGGGGTGCACCGCCGCGACCGGAGGCTGCGCGCTGAACGACTATGCCATCCAGGGTCTGGACACCCCGGGCTCGACCTTCAAGCTCGCGACCGCGACCGCCGCCCTCCAGGACGGCCTCATCACGCCGACATCGACCAAGGACGACACCGGCGTGTTCACAGTGCGGACACACGGCGACCCGACATGCACGTCTGGGTGCACCTTCCACGACGCCACAGCGTTCGACGCCGGCATCATCACAGTGCGGCTGGCGATCACCGAGTCGGACGACTTCTTCTTCTACACACTGGGGTTGCAGTTCTGGCTGGGGCGTGCCCGGTACGGCGCCACAGCGATCCAGAAGGTGGCCCACGCGTACGGTTTCGGCGACCTGACGGGCATCGACCTCCCAGGAGAGGTGCAAGGGCGCGTCGACAGCCAGAGGACTCGTGAGATGCTCCACCGGCTCACACCGAAGAGCTATCCGAACACGTTCTGGTACCCGGGGACAAACATCGAGCTGGCTTTTGGCCAGGGCGAGACGGTCATCACGCCGATCGAGGAGGCGCAGGCCTACGCGACGTTCGCCGATCACGGGATCCGTCACCAGCCCGAGGTCGTCGGTGCGATCGTCTCGCCCGACGGGAAGGTGGTGAAGCGGGTCGCCCCGAAGGTGACGGGCCACGTCTCGCTTTCGCCGACCGACTACCAGGCAATGCTCCAGGGGTTCATCGGCGCGACCCACACACCGAAGGGCACCGCCTACAACACCTTCCAGCAGTACTCCCACGTGCCGAGCTCGTACGTGATCGCGGGAAAGACCGGGACCGCCACAATCGCGACAACAAGGGCTGGGGTCGCGCCGAATGCCTGGTTCGTCGGCTTCGGTCCGGTGAACGCCCCGACGCAGTACGTCGTGGTGGTCGAAGTCGCCCAGGCCGGCTATGGGGAGGCTGGGGCGGCACCGGCCGTGGCCAACATCTTCAATTATCTCTACGCGCACCCCCCGTCCCGTTCGCTCGCGCTCCCGACGTCCGCGCACCAGCCGACCGTCGTCGGGAGCGTCTCGAAGCCGTAGCCGCAGAGGCGGTGCGAACTGGCGGGGAGCCCGCGAGCGCTCGTCCCCGTAGACTCCTCGGGTCATGGAACCGGCGAGGTCGCTGTGGCCGCAGATCGAGCCGCTGCTCTACGGAGTGCAGAGGCCGGCGCGCTACATCGGCGGCGAGCAGGGGGCGTGTGCTCCCGAGCGCCGAGCGCGCCAGGTGGCCTGGCTGCTGTGCTACCCGGACACCTACGAGATCGGTCTTCCGAACCAGGGCCTTCAGATCCTGTACGAACTGCTGAACGAGCGGGCCGACGCGCTCGCCGAGCGGTCGTACGCGCCCTGGATCGACATGGAGTGCGCGATGCGGCGGGCCGGGGTCCCACTGTTCTCCGTGGAGAACCACCTGCCGGCGCGCACGTTCGACGTGCTCGCGTTCAACCTCTCGGCCGAGCTCGTCTACACGAACGTGCTGAACATGATCGACCTGGCCGGGCTCGCGGTGCGTTCGTCGCGGCGCGCGCCGAGCGACCCGATCGTGATCGCGGGCGGGCACTGCGCGTTCAACCCCGAGCCTCTCGCCGACTTCGTCGACGCGTTCGTCATCGGCGACGGCGAGGAGGTGGTGGGCGAGGTCAACGAGGTCCTCGCAGCGCTCCTGCCGACGTGCACCGGAGCGGCGCGCCAGGAGCTGCTGCGCGAGCTCGCAGGAGTCCGTGGCGTCTACGTCCCTTGCCTGTACCGGCCGCGCTACGAGGGGGCCCGGCTGGCTGCGCTGGAGCCGCTCCCCGGCGCACCGGCGATCGTCGAGAAGCGGACGGTCGCGGACCTCGGGCAGTGGCCGTACCCGCGCCGCCAGCTCGTGCCGCTGACCGAGGTCGTCCACGACAGGTTGAACGTGGAGGTCTTCCGGGGCTGCACGAGGGGATGCCGGTTCTGCCAGGCCGGCATGATCACCCGACCCGTGCGGGAACGGTCGGCCAGCCAAGTCCGCGAGATGGTCGACGAGGGGCTCGCCCGCACCGGGTACGAAGAGGTGGCGCTCACGTCGCTCTCGACGGCCGACTATTCGGGGATCGAGCGGCTCGTGCGAGACGTGGTCGGCGACCCTCGCCACGGGGGCCGGGTCTCGGTCAGCCTCCCGAGCCTCCGGGTGGACGCCTTCACGGTCGGGACGGCGGCGGCGATCCAGCGCGTGCGCCGGACCGGGCTCACGTTCGCGCCCGAAGGTGGGACCTGGCGCATGCGACGAGTGATCAACAAGCTCGTTTCAGAAGAGGATCTCTACGGCGCGGTCGACGCCGCGTTCAGCCAGGGTTGGCGGAGGATCAAGCTCTACTTCCTCATCGGGCTGCCCACCGAGCGTGACGAGGACGTCACCGCCATCGCGGACCTCGCTGCGCGCTGCGCGGAGCTCGGCCGCCGCCACCACCGCTCCGCCACGGTCGTCGCGTCGGTCGGGGGGTTCGTCCCGAAGCCCCACACGCCCTTCCAGTGGGCTCCGCAGGACACCGCCGCCGAGCTGCACCGCAAGATCGCGCTGCTGCGAGGAGCCGCCCGGGGTGTCCGCGGCCTCACTGTGCGCTGGCACGATCCCGAGGCGTCGGTGGCCGAGGGCCTCGCGAGCCGTGGCGACCGCCGCGTGGGGTCCGTGATCGAACGGGTGTGGCGCGCCGGCGGCACGTTCCAGGAGTGGTCGGAGCGGTTCGACCTGCGCCTGTGGGAGGCGGCGCTGGCCGCAGAGGGTCTTTCCTTCGACGAGATGGTCCACCGGGCCCGCGGTCGTGAGGAGCGCCTCGCCTGGGACCACGTCTCCGCAGGGCTCCACGCGGCCTTCCTGTGGGAGGACTGGCAGGCGGCGCTGTCCGGCGCCGCCGTGGAGGACTGCCGCTGGACGCCGTGCTACGACTGCGGGGCCTGCACCGGCTTCGGGCTGGAGCACGTCGTGGCGTCGTCCGTGCCGCCTGCAGGGGGCAGCCAGGGGACCTGGCAGGACCTCGACCAGGGCGGGCGCATTCCCGTGCGGTTCGTGAGCAGGCGCTGAGCAGGCGCGGAGGCGTGGAAGGCCACGCGGCGGGCTTGCCGACGCGACTACGGGTGCGCTACTCGAAGACCGGCAAGATCCGCTTCACCAGCCATCGTGACGTGGTGCGGATCTGGGAGCGGGCCCTGCGGCGCAGCGGCCTTCCGGTCGCGTGGTCGGGCGGGTACTCGCCTCGGCCGCTCCTCAGCTTCGGCCACGCGCTGCCGACCGGGGCCGAGTCGCTGGCCGAGTACCTCGACGTGTCCTTGGCGCCTGGCGGCGCGCTGGCCGGCGCTCCCGAGGACCCCGAGCACCTTGGGCACCTCGAGGACCCCGAGCACCTTGCCGAGGACCGGGGTGCGGCCGACGGCCCCGCCGGCTGCCAGGCGCTCGCGCGACGGCTCTCCGGTCTGCTCCCCGAAGGCTTGGACGTCCAGGCGATCGCGCCCCTTGCACATGGGTCGGGCTCGCTCCAGCAGGAGGTATCATCGTGCAGCTGGAAGCTGGAGGTGCTCGGTTTGGCAGCAGAGGAGCTGGAGTCGCGGGTCGAGCGGCTGCTCGCTGCACCGGTTGTCCTCGTCGAGCGGGAGCGCAAGGGGCGGTGCGCCCCCGACGACCTGCGCCCCGCGCTGTTGGCCCTGACGGTCGTCGCCGACGCTGACCACACATGTGGCGAGCCGGCGACGCACGGCGAGCGTGCCTGGCTCGAGGCGGAGCTCGCGACCCGGCCGCGTGGCGTGCGACCACGGGAGCTGCTCGAAGCGCTGGGTCTCGACGCCAGGCTTTCACGAGCCTGCCGGCTGCATCAATGGATCGAGCGCGACGGCACCCGACGCGAGCCCCTGGTCGTCTCGGGCCGCGCGGCCGGCGCCGTCGCCGCGCGCGCCGGAAGGCGGGTGCCATGAGACGTCGAAGGAGGGATCTCCCTCATGGAGGAGTTGGAGAACGGGCGGGCCGCGACCGGCCCCCCGGTGGCGGGCGAGCGGGTGCCGGCGCCAGATGTGGCGCGGGCGACGCCGCCGCGCGTGGAAGGTGACCGAGCTGCTGAGTCGCCCGAGGTAGGGCCGGGGCAGGAGGCGCCCGAGACCGCTGCTGCGCCGCGGCCGCGGATCGGCGACACGAGACCTGCGCCCCCGCTGCGCCCGCTCGTCGCCCGGCCGGTTGCGCCGGTGGCGCCCGCTCGGCCCTCGCGCGCACAGGTCGGCGCGCGGGCAGAGACCGGTGCGATCGACGAGCAGCAGACCGGGGCGGTCGGCGCCGCTGCGGAGCCGTCGAGACGTCGGCGGCGACGCAGCGGCAGGGAGCGCAAGGGACGGTCCACGGGCCGCTACCTCATCTGCGTCCACGTCCAGCCGGGGCTTTCCCAGATCGCAGTCCTCGAGGGCCGTTCGCTCGTCCAGCACTTCGCGTCGCACGCCCAGGACGAGACGACCCAGATCGACGGGAACATCTACGTCGGTCGCGTCCAGAACGTCCTGCCAGGCATGGAGGCGGCGTTCGTCGACATCGGCATTCCGAAGAACGCGGTCCTCTACCGAGGAGACGTGCGCTACGACACCGACGACGTCGACGCCGGCGCGCGTGGTCCCGAGCCGCGCATCGAAGACGTGCTTCGCCCAGGCCAGCTGATCGTCTGCCAGGTCACGAAGAACCCCATCGGCGCGAAGGGAGCCCGCCTCACCCAGGAGGTCTCGCTGCCGGGGCGCTTCGCGGTGTTCGTCCCGAACAGCGACGCCGTCGGCATCTCCAAGCGCCTCAGCGACAACGAGCGGCGCCGGCTGCGCAGGATCGTCGACGCCGTGCGTCCTTCCGGTCACGGCTTGATCGTTCGGACGGCCGCAGAGGGCGCGACAGAAGAGGAGCTCCGCCGTGACGTGGAAGGACTGCTCCAGCAGTGGGCGGCGATCGAACGCGCGGCCGCGCGCATGAGGGGACCGGGCCTCCTCTACCGGGAGCCGGAGGCGGCAGTACGGATCCTGCGCGAGGAGCTCAACAGCGAGTATCGCGCGGTGATCGTGGATGACCCGGCCCTCTACGACCAGGTGCGCGACTACGTCGAGACGGTGAGCCCCGACCTCGCCGACCGGGTCGAGCTGTACGACGCCGAGGCCGAGGGTCAGCCGCTCTTCGACCGTTACCACGTGCACGAACAACTGCACAAGGCGCTGGACCGCAAGGTGTGGCTACCCTCGGGAGGATCGCTCATCATCGAGCGCACCGAGGCGCTGACCGTGATCGACGTGAACACCGGGAAGAACGTCGGAAAGAGCAACCTGGAAGAGACCGTCTTTCGCAACAACCTGGAAGCTGCCGAGGAGGTGGCGCGCCAGCTCCGGCTCCGGGACATCGGCGGGATCATCGTCATCGACTTCATCGACATGGAGCTGAAGGAGAACCGCGACAAGGTGGCCGCTGCGCTGCGGTCGGCACTGGCAAGGGACAAGACGAGGACCCAGGTCTTCGACATCTCCGAGCTCGGGCTCGTCGAGATGACCCGCAAGCGGATCTCCGAGGGACTGATCGAGTCCCTCTCCACCGAGTGCGAGGTGTGCCA
>JAJYYT010000100.1 GCA_021800645.1 Actinomycetes bacterium | reverse complement strand
GGGCGACCCGAGGTAGTACTTGGCGAACCGCCAGGTCGTGCTGCCGATCTTGAGCAGGATGACGGGCACGAGGACCATCCCGATCACGACGTGGATCGTGAGCAGCGGGGTGATGCGCAGGATGGTGAGGCCCTCGATGGCCAAGAGCACGAGGAGGAGCGCTCCGAGCATGGCGGTGAGCCGGCCGTTCGCCTCCACGCCCTCGTCGTTCTCCTCGTAGAGGGGCTCGATCGGTGCGGAGGCCTCCTTCCTCCCGTGGAGCACGGCCGCCTCCCAGGCCGCGATCGGCGAGTTCGGGAAGTCACCCCGTCGAGCGTGCGCGGGCGGCCGTCTCGACGAGCTGGCGACCCATCGGTCGGCTCCGCTCGCCCGCCCGCCCGCAAGGCCGGCCTCCCGGGTGCCCGCAGAGCGGGTCACGGTCTCGAGCCCCGCCACCGTCGCCCCCCTGGTCGCCGCAGCGGCCAGAGGCCTGGTGGCTGGGGGACGCCCGGAGGAGCTCGCGATCCACCTGACGGTGCCCGATGGACCGCTCGACGGATCCCCGAGCGGCAGAGGATCCGGACGCGACCCGCGACCGGGGACCGTCGTCGCCGACTCGCCGGCTCCGTCCTGAAGGCCGCCGCGCGGGCCGTGCGCTGGTCGGGTGCGGCTCGCCGATCCCACACGAGCGCCCGCGGGAGGCGGACCCCCGAGGGCGTGCCGGGCAGACCCGTTCCCACCCCGTGCCCCCTCCGCGTGCAAGGTGCCCTGGACGTAGCTGCGGTACCGGTGGTACACGCCGAACGCGACGGCCGCGAGGAGCAGGGCGGCGAGCACGTAGCCGGCGTCCCCGAACCCCGAGGCGATGGAGTGCCAGCGCGTGCCCACCCCGTAGCCGATGCCGGCCCAGGCGCCGTCCCAGAGCAGCGACCCCGCAGCGGTGAGGACCCCGAAGCGCACGGCCGGCACCTCGGCGATGCCGGCGGGGAGCGCGACGAAATTCCGGATGACCGGGAGCAGGCGGCTGCCGAAGACGCCGAAGCGCTGGTGGCGGTCGTACCACGCCTCGGCCCGATCGAGGTCGTGGTGGCTGATGAGCACGTAGCGGCCGAACCGGTCGACCACCGCCCGACCTGCGTAGCGGCCCAGCACCCATGCGATGTACGCGCCGACCAGCTCACCGAGGACCCCCGCCACGACGACGGCCGCCAGGTTCAGCTTCCCCTGGGCGGCGAGCGCCCCGGCGAAGCCCATGGTGAGCTCCGAGGAGGTGGGCACGCAGCACGACTGGAGCACGCACAGGACGAACACCGCGCCGTAGCCGGCGGTCGAGACGAAGTTCGTGAAGGTCAGCAGGCCGAGCAGGTGCACGCGCGAAGAGCTCCTCCGAGCCGGTGGGGACGCCCATAGTATGGAGCCGCGGACAGCCCCAGCCGTCACTCCCAGGCTGCGCGATCGATGCTGACGTGCAGATGAAGATCTGCGCTCCCGGTCCACCTGGCCGCGTTGCGTCGCCTCGTTGCCGCCACGACGGACGGCCGGCGCGCGCTTCGCCACGGCCTCGGCCCAGCGCGCGCAGAACGACCCCGCTGCAGAGAGGAGCGCGAGTGGACGTAGAGGAGATGGCGACGTCGCTGGCTCGAAGGATGGCAGGCGGCGATCCTCGGGCTGCGGACGTGGCCGCTGCGCGAGCGGCGTTGGCCGAGCTGGGCGTCGCCGGCCTCGTCGCGCGCCTCGAGCTCGCCGAGCGCATCTTGCGGACCGGATCGGCGTTCCACCTGATCTCGCGCTTCTTCGTCGACGGCAGCGAGGAGCAGCGCTACCTGCTCGAGCTCGAAGCCGAAGGGCGCTGATGCCAGCGGCGCTCACGGCGCTGATGCCAAGGACGCCGGCTCGACGCCCGGCTCCCGAGCCGGCTCCCGAGCCCCCAGCCGGCAGCCAGCGCCACCAGTCCGGCGGCCAGGGCCCAGAGCGCCACTCCTTCGTGGGGCGGGACGAACGAGAAGCGCACGACGGTTCGTCCCCGCCCGAGCAGGACCGACTGGAAGAGGACGCCGTCACGACGGACCTCGAGCGCGTGCCCGTCGCCGGTGGCCGACCACCCCGCCATCCAGAGCTCTCGCCGGACGAGGACCGCAGCGCGCCGGCAGTCCACGTTCACCGAGTCGACCTGCTGGTCGGACAGCACGCAGACCGCTCGGCGCGTCCGGCCCGACCCCGACGCCGCGCTCGAGCCCGAGGCGGGTGACGCCGGAGGCCGAGGCGACGCCTCGCTGCCCGCGGCCTGCGCAGAGTACATCGGTGCGGCACGAGGCAGCCGGTACACCTCGGCATGACGGTCGGCAAAGACGCGCCTGAGCCCCAGGGCCGAGAGGCTCGCGGCGTCCTGGGACCCCGTGTAGACGACGACGTCGCGCACCCCGATGGCCTCGTACCACCCCAAGGAGCCGGCCAGCGCGCGGACCGGGGTCTCGGTCTCGTCACGAGCGCCTCCGGCGGGGACCACGATCGTCGTGCCGTCGAAATGGTTCGGGATGGTGCTCGGATCCAGTCGGCGCACGATGAAGCGCGCGTAGCTCTTGGGCATCGGGAGGTCGTTCACGTCGGCCTCCTCCACCTGGAGGTAGCTCCCGAAGTTCGGGTTCAGCACGCCACCGAGGGTGAAGAGGCGCCCAGTGCGGCCATGCGTCTCGGCCCAGCGGACGAGCGCAGTGTCGATCTTGCCGCCCCGGGGCGCCGAGAGCTCGGGCACGACGAACATCGCGCACGCGTCCAGGACCACCAGGCCGGTGAGCACCAGGCCACGGAGCCGCCCGCGCAGGAGGAGCCCCGCAGCGCCGACGACGGCTGCGATCCCGAACCCCCACGCGAGCGACCCGAGGATCCAGGCGTGCGACTCGGACACGGACCCGACGGCTCCGAGGAGCCTGCGTCCGGCCTCGAGCGTCCAGAGCGCACAGCCCGCCGCGACCACGACCGCGGCGCCGAGGCACCACGAGGGCACGTCTGCGCGGCGCAGGTCGTCGACGGCCAAGCAGGCGAGCACCACGCAGGCGAGCTCGATCGACGGCGTCAGGTACCGGTAGACCTCCACGTGGTTCATGAGCGGGAGGACGTCGAAGAGGCGCTCGAACGGGCCGATGCCGTAGGTGCGCCCGAGCGCGACCACGACCCAGGCGGCAAGCCCGAGGCGCAGCACCCGGAGCCGCCGGCCCCACAACGCGACCACCCCGAGGACGAGGAGGGTCGTGGTGAGGTAGCCCCCGACGTCGATCCAGAAGCTGCCGAGGACCCCGGATGCCTCGGCCGGGGTGAAGCCGAAGATCGGCCCGGCGACGTAGGGGAAGAAAAGGGCACCGACCCCGGAGCCGGGCACCGAGAGCGCGTCGTAGCCTCCGGCGTGGGGTCCGAGGTAGGCAGCGGGCAGGTAGTCGCCGAAGGCGACGAGGAGCGGTGCCGCGAGGAGGGCACCCACGACGACACCTGCGACGAGCTTGCGCGCGTACCCGAGGAGCGCGCGGCGTCCGAGACCGCGTGCTCTGAGCGCGCTCCACACGACGGCGAAGATGCCGTCGAGGTAGGCGACCTCGGGAAACCCCGCGTAGACGGAGAGCGCGAGCGCCACTGCGACGAGCCCGAAGGAGCCCGCGCGTCCCTCTTCGGCCGCGACCCGAGCCCGTTCGGCGCCGAGAAGCAGAAGCGGGAGGAACGCGATCGGGTTCACCGGCGCGTGCATGAACCACGCGTACGTGCCGTTCAGCGCGAAGGCGGAGCCGCCGCCTGCCGCGATCCACCTCGAGACGCCGACGCGGGCGAGGAGCCGGTAGGTCGCCATCCCGGTGACGGCTTCGAGGAGCATGTGGAACAGGAGCTGCCCGCTGGGCAGCGCGAGCAGGAGGGTCGGTGGGAAGAGCGCCGCCGACTGCATCTCTCCCGCGAGCGGCGCGCCGACGCCCTCGTACGGGTTCCACCAGGGGATCTTGCCGTGGAGCAGGTCCAGCGCCGCCAGGTGCCCCAAGGACTGAGCGGTCGTGCCGGCGTTCGGGTCGATCGTGAAGCGGCCTGCCAGGACGCCTCCCTTGACGACGACCGCGAGGCCGCTCATCGAGATGAGCGGGTTCGGGTCGAAGGCGCCGAAGGCGTACAGCGAGCTCGCGGCGACCACCACCATCGCGACCAGCGCGTAGGGACCGAGGCGCGAGACGAGCTCCGTACCCACCCCTGAGCCGATGCGCCGGAGACCACGCCCGACGTCCCCGACCACCGCCTGGCGGAATTGCTCGGCCGCGACGCCGACGCGGCCCAGGGGGCCCGGAAGGAGCTGCGCGCCCCGCGCCGACCTCGTCTTCGCCGGGGTGGCGGAGCTCGACGTCACCTCCCCGACGACCTCGGACCGGCTCGCATCAGCTCACCTCTCCCCCTGCCACCACCTCCATTCTCGCCGGCCGCCGGCAAGCGGTCGGCGACGGCCACGTCCTCGCCACCGGGTCGGCCGCGAATCTCGCCCGCTGCAACGCGAGAGGACCTGCACGAGGCTCATCTCACGAGCAGCCGCTGGTCGAGCCGCAGCTGGGGCAGACGTAGCAGGAGCCCGAGCGCTGCATCACGTTCCCGCAGGTGTAGCAGAAGGGCGCGTCACGCTGCTGCGCCCGTGCGTCGGACGCGGCCCTGTCCGCCGTCCACGCTTGTGGCGCGCTGGGGGATGCCCGCAGCGTTGCGGGCGCCGCCCCGAGCACCGTCTCCGAGCTCGGCCCCTCGTCGACGAGACCCAGCGACGGGGTCGCGCTCTCCTCCACGCCCGGCAGCGTCGGCTGGATCCGCTCGGAGGTCGAGAGCACGCCGAGGTCGAGGCGCTCCTCGTAGGTCAGATAGTCGAGCGCGAGGCGCCGGAAGATGTAATCCACGAGGCTCGTGGCGATGCGCAGCTCGGGGTCGTCGGTGATCCCTGCCGGCTCGAACTTCATGTTCGAGTACTTGCGCACGTAGGTCGCGAGCGGCACACCGTGCTGGAGCCCGAGGCTGATGGAGATCGAGAACGCGTCCATGATCCCGGCCAGGGTCGATCCCTGCTTCGACACCTTGATGAAGACTTCGCCCGGGCGTCCGTCCTCGTACTCGCCGACCGTGACGTAGCCCTCGCAGTCGGCGACGCGGAAGGCGAAGGTGTTCGACCGCCGCCGCCTCGGCAAGCGCTCGCGGACGGCGCCGACGACCACGGGCTCGCTCTTCCGGGCCCGCTCGTGCTCGAGCGCCTTTTCCAGCTCGGCGATCCGCTCCATGGCCCTGCGGTCCTTGGCCTCCGCGTCCGAGCCTGGAGGGGCGGCGTCGCCGCCCTCGGCGATGCTCGCTCGCTTTGCTTCCCTCTTGGTCGTGGAGAGCGGCTGGCCGACCTTGCAGTTGTCGCGGTAGATGGCGATGGCCTTGATGCCCAGGCGCCAGGCGTCGACGTGCAGCTGCTCGACGTCCTCGACGGTCACGTCCTCGGGCATGTTGACCGTCTTGCTCACGGACCCGCTGATGAACGGCTGGACGGCACCGAGCATGCGCACATGCCCCGAGTAGTGGATCGCGTTGTCTCCCATGGAGCACGCGAAGACCGGGAGGTGCTCGGGCGACAGGAACGGTGCGCCCACGATCGTCTTGTGCTCGTCGACGTAGGCGACGATCTGGTCGATCTGGTCCTGTGCGTAGCCGAGCGCGCGCAGCGCCCGCGGCACCGTCTGGTTGACGATCGACATCGTCCCGCCTCCGACGAGCTTCTTCGTCTTCGCAAGTGCGAGATCCGGCTCCACCCCCGTCGTGTCGCAATCCATGAGCAGGCCGATGGTGCCGGTCGGCGCGAGCACGCTGGCCTGCGAGTTGCGCACGCCGTACCGCTCGGCGAGCTCGACGGCCTCGTCCCACGCCTCTTGCGCGGCGGACAGCAGCTCGGGGGGCACCAGCTCTTCGTCGATCCTCGATGCCTCGCTCTGGTGCATCCGCAGGACGTTCACCATCGCCTCGGCGTTCTCGTGGAAGCCAGCGAACGGCCCCATGCGACTCGCGGTCCTGGCCGAGGTCGCGTACGCGTGGCCCGTCATGAGGGCGGTGATCGCTCCCGCCCACGCGCGCCCCGCGTCCGAGTCGTACGGCAGCCCGTTCGCCATCAGCAGGGCGCCGAGGTTCGCGTAGCCGATGCCCAGCTCGCGGAACCTCCTCGAGTTCTCGGCGATCTTCTCCGTCGGGTAGTCCGCGTTCCCGACGATGATCTCCTGGCCGGTGAAGACGACCTCGACAGCCGCCTTGAAACCTTCCACGTCGAAGGAGCCGTCGTCGTCGAGGAACCTGAGAAGGTTCAGGCTTGCGAGATTGCAAGCCGAGTTGTCCAGGTGCATGTACTCGCTGCAAGGGTTGCTCGCGTTGATGCGACCGGAGTTCGGCGCGGTGTGCCACCTGTTGATCGTGGTGTCGAACTGGATGCCGGGGTCCGCGCACTCCCAGGCGGCGTGCGCGATCTGCCGGAAGAGATCGCGTGCCTTCACCCGCCGCACGACGGAGCCGTCGGTCCGGGCGGTCAGCTCCCAGTCAGCGTCCGCGAGCACCGCCTGCATGAATTCGTCGGTGACGCGCACGGAATTGTTCCCGTTCTGGTACTGGATCGAGTGGCTGTCCGCGCCGTCGAGGTCCATGTCGAAGCCCGCGTCCCGAAGCGCGCGCGCCTTGCGCTCCTCGAGCGCCTTGCACCAGATGAAGTCCTCGATGTCGGGGTGATCGACGTCGAGGATCAGCATCTTCGCCGCTCGCCTGGTCTTGCCGCCCGACTTGATGGTCCCGGCCGATGCGTCCGCACCGCGCATGAAGCTCACCGGGCCCGAGGCCGTTCCGCCACCCTTCAGAAGCTCCCGGGACGAACGGATCCTCGACAGGTTGACACCGGCACCGGAGCCGCCTTTGAAGATCATGCCTTCTTCGACGTACCAGTTCAGGATCGAGCTCATGGAGTCGTCCACGGAGAG
Source organism: Actinomycetes bacterium (assembly GCA_021800645.1). Next base: position 338 of record JAJYYT010000100.1, on the reverse strand, counting down.
GATGAAGCAGTTGTGGACGCGAAGCCCCGCGCTCAGGTACTCGCCGCTCTCGGTCTGGATGTCGTAGACGTCCGTCGTGCCGAGCGCGTCGATCGCGGCGATCGCTGCCGCCTGCGGCCGACCGTCGGCGCAGGCCAAGAGGAGGTCGCCCAACCGAAGCTCGCCGGCCTGCACGAACCCGCCTTCCCCGAGGTCCCCGTGCTCCCCTGTCGCGCGCCACACGGCATGGTCCGGCGTCACGTCGAGCTGGTAGCCGTCCTTGGTGCGGATCCGCAGGACGTCCTTCCGTCCGTTGTGCTTGACCGCGACGATCCTCGTGACGCCGTACGCGTCGAGCA
>JAJYYT010000099.1 GCA_021800645.1 Actinomycetes bacterium | reverse complement strand
GAGCGCTCGATGGCCGCGGGCGCTCGACCTACGGCCCCGCCACGCGCTCTAGCCGGCCGCTCGGGGGCGACGCGCCGTCACGCCGACGCGGACGTGCCCTGACCCGGTCGCTGGTCAGGCTGGGCGCAGGCGACGCGCGGCCACCACGCCCAGTGCGACGAGGACGGCGAGGACGAGGAGCTTCTTCATGGTGCCGATGGTACTCCCGCCGGACGTCGTCGTCTCGAGGGAGGGCCGTCCCGCCGGCAAGGTCGGATCGGGGCCGCCCGATCAGGGCCACCCGGTGCGGCCCCCCGCGACCCACCCGCCGATCAGGCGGATCAGACGGTCAGCAGGTCCCGGGCGCCGGTGTCCGAGGACGGGTGGCGAAGCTTCGACATCGCTCGCGCCTCGATCTGGCGGATGCGTTCCCGAGTCAGGTTGAAGTGCTCCCCGACCTCTTCGAGCGTCCTCGGTTCGCCGCGGTCGAGACCGAAGCGCAGCCGCAGGATCTCGCGCTCTCGCTCGTCCAGAGGCGAGAGGAGCCGCCCGATCTCCTCTGGGAGCAGGGACACCGCGGCCACCTCGAAAGGCGACTCCGCGGAGCGATCCTCCACCACGTCACCGAGCTCTGCGTCTCCGTCCTCGCGAAGCGGCTCGGAGAGCGACAGCGGCTCTGCACGGAACCGCAACGCCTCCACCAGCTTGTCCTCGGGCATCTCGACCTCGACCCCGAGCTCTGCGAGGGTCGCGGGACGCCCGAGCTTGAGCTCCAGGCGCGCCTGGGCCTTCTGGACTCGCGCGAGCGTGTCTCCTGCATGCACCGGGAGCCGGATCGTGCGCCCGGTGTTGGCGATGCCCCGCGTGATCGCCTGGCGGATCCACCACGTCGCGTACGTCGAGAACTTGAAGCCCTTGCGCCAGTCGAACTTCTCCACGGCGTGCATGAGGCCGAGGTTGCCCTCCTGGATGAGGTCGAGCAGCGGCAGCCCCGACGCCTGGTACTTCTTCGCGATCGAAACCACCAGCCGGAGGTTCGACTGCACGAAGGTCTGCTGCGCTCGCTCGCCTGCGAGGATCACCCTGCGCAGTTCCCGCTTCTTCGCCGCGGCCAGCGTCTTCGGCGCGCTGCGAAGCTCTTCCTCGGCCGCGCGGCCGTTCTCGATGGCCTGCGCCAGACGCACTTCGTCGTCTTTGGTCAGCAGGGGGTACTGGCCGATGTCGGTCAGGTAGAGACGTACGAGGTCCTCGTCGTCGCGTTCGATGCGTTCCTTCGCCAAAACCGGCCCTGAACCTTCCCGTGTAGTACGTTCGACGCCGACCGGGCGCCCGGCGCCCCGCCGTCTTCCATGGTCCTCGGCTCCTGCGCGGGCAGAGGCTACCGGTGCCACGATTCTACAAGCGGGGTCAAGTGCCCCCGCCCGGCCGCTCGCTCCATCTCCCGAGGCCCCCTGTTGAGCCGAAAGGGCGACGCTGCCCTGCCGTTCACGAGGGCGAGTTCCCCTCCGGCCAGGGAAGAAGGGGGTCGTCGCCCGCCTCGCCGTGGACCGCCAGGCGGTCGAGCACGCGGGTCCATTCGGCCGCCTCATGGGCACGACGGCGGTCGGCGAGAAGGGGGCCGACCACGGCCTCGGCTGCGGCGACCTCCTCCTCTTCGTCTCGCACGACCAGGGTGAGGGCGCGGATGGCCGGGCCGTCCGCGACCGGCTGGAGGCGCTCGGCGAACCGCCGGTAGGACACGAGCAGGCGCGGCAGGACCACGCGTACGAGCCCGACGAGGAAGCGACGCCCGGCGGTCTCCTCGCCGCCGTGCCAGGCGTCCGGCGCGAGGCTCTCGAGCAGCGGCTCGACCGCGGCCCCGATCGGCCGCGTGAGCCGTTCGTGGTCGACGCCGGCGAGCAGGGGCAACCGAGACCTCCACAGATCCGCGTGCCACGCGTGCTGCGCGCTCGCCTCGAAGAGCAGCACCCGCGCCTCGTCCGGCAGCCCGGGAGCGGAGGCCCAGGACCCGGTGAGCTCGAAGAGGCGTCGCTCCACCCAGCGGTAGGCGCCATGACGGACAGCGGCCTCCTGCAGCCTCAGCGCGCGACGCTCGCCCTGCGCAACCCCGGCACCGTCTTCCACCTGCTCAGCCATCCGACGCGACCTGGGCTCGCGGACGGTAGGCGTTCGTGATGGGCATCCGCCGGTCCCGGCCGAACGCCTTGTTGGTGATGCGGACGCCGGGCGCCACCTGCCGGCGCTTGTACTCCGCGCTGTCGACGAGGCGGACGACGCGTTCGACGAGGTCCGGGTCGAACCCGTCGGCCACGAGCTCCTGCGCCGTGCGGTCGCGCTCGACGTAGGCCTCGAGCACAGGGTCGAGCAGGTCGTAGGGCGGGAGGGACTGGTCGTCCCGCTGGCCGGGACGCAGCTCGGCCGACGGCGGCTTCTCGAGCACCGAAGCCGGGATCGGCTCGGCCGCCCCCTCTGCGGACGCCCGGGCGTCGCGGTATCGGCACAGCTCGTAGACGAGGGTCTTCGGCACGTCCTTGATCACCGCGAAGCCCCCGGCGCTGTCCCCGTAGAGGGTGGAGTAGCCGGTCGCCGTCTCGCTCTTGTTGCCGGTCGTGAGGACGATCCAGCCCGTGGCGTTCGAGATGCCCATGAGGATCATGCCGCGTATGCGCGACTGGAGGTTCTCGTCGGTGATCCCGGCGGGCACCGAGCCCAGCGCGATCTCGAGCTCCGCTTGCATGCAGCGGTGGGCCTGGTCGATCGGCACCACCCGGAAGTCGATGCCGAGCCGCTCCGCGAGCGCCCGCGCGTCGGACACCGACGCTTCGCTCGAGTAGCGCGACGGCATCGCGACGCCGTGGACGCTGGCCGCCCCGATCGCGTCGGTTGCGACGGTCGCGACGAGCGAGGAGTCGATGCCGCCGGACAGCCCCACCACCGCGCCGGCGAACCCGTTCTTGGTCAGGTAGTCGCGGGTCCCGAGGACGAGCGCCGCGTAGACCTCCGCCACGGGATCGAGCGGGGTCGGGAGCGGCCGCACCCCGTGCACGGGCGGGGCCGGCACCTGGGAGGCTGTCTCCGCGCCCGGGGTCTTCGTGCCGGACGGCTCGGTGCCGGACGGCTCGGTGCCGGACGGCTCGGTGCCGGACGGCTCGGTGCCGGACGGCTCGGTGCCGGACGGCTCGGTGCCGGACGGCTCGGTGCCGGACGGCTCGGTGCCGGACAGCTCGACGACGGAGGTCTTCGGCGCGGTCCCCACCGGCACCGGGACGTCCACGACGAGGAAGTCCTCTTCGAACTGCGCGCCCGCGGCAACGAGGCTGCCGTCGGCGGCGACGACGAGGCTCGCCCCGTCGAAGACCAGCTCGTCCTGGCCGCCCACGAGGTTCACGTAGACGATCGCCACGCCGGCCTCCTGCACGCGGTCGCGGAGCATCTCGAGCCGCTCCGCGCGCCGGCCACGCGAGTAGGGCGACGCGTTCAGGTTCACCACCAGCTGCGCGCCTGCCGCGCCGAGCCCGGCGACGGGGCCGCAGTCCGCCCACACGTCCTCGCAGATCGACACGCCAATGCGCACGCCGCCGACACGGTACAAGACGGGGGGCTGGTCGCCCGGAGTGAACCACCGCTGCTCGTCGAAGACGCTGTAGTTGGGGAGCAGGCGCTTGTGGTAGACGCCTGCGACGCGCCCGGAGACGCAGACTGCCGCAGCGTTGGCGAGGTGGGGGTAACGGTGCGCCCAGGTGACGGTCCTCGCCTCGGCACCCGTCGTGCCCGCCCCCGCCATGGCACCGGTCTCGCCGGCGAGCCGCTGGACGAAGCCGACCACCGCGGCGCAGTCCCCGGTCGCCCTTGCGACCTCGGCGAGCGCCGCCTCGTTGTCGGCGACGAAGCCCGACTTCAAGAGCAGGTCCTCCGGCGGGTAGCCGGTGATCGCGAGCTCCGGGAGCACGCAGAGCTGCGCGCCCGCGGCCTCGGCGCGCCCGAGCGCGTCGAGGACCCGCCCGACGTTGCCTTCGAGGTCACCCACGACCATGTCCAGCTGGGCCATCGCGACCCGGAGCGACATGGTGCCCAGCCTACGGGGACGCACCGGCAGCGCCTCTTGCCGGTGGACCCGGGTCGGTGGATCCACGCGTTGGTTCACGCGCTGTTCACACGCCGGACACGGCCACGCCACGCGGCGCTGGTGTAATGGGCCCACTGCAGGAGCTGCAGGAGGCACGGGCGCTGGAGGCACGGCAGAAAGGACGACGGGCGTGAGCTACCAAGCCGAGTACATCTGGATCGACGGGACCGAGCCGTCACCGCTCGTCCGGAGCAAGACCAAGATCGTCGCCGCCGGCAAGAAGCCCGGGATCTGGGGGTTCGACGGCTCCAGCACGAACCAGGCGACCGGGGACAACTCCGACTGCGTGCTCCAACCGGTCTTCGTCTGCCCCGACCCCCTGAGAGGGGAGGACAACGTCCTCGTGATGTGCGAGGTGCTGAACGTCGACATGGAGCCGCACCCGACCAACACGCGCCACGCGTGCGTCGCCACCGCCGAGCGCTACGCGTCCCACGAGCCCTGGTTCGGCTTCGAGCAGGAGTACACCTTCCTCCAGCACGGACGCCCGCTCGGCTGGCCGGCCACAGGGTTCCCCGCGCCCCAGGGCCCCTACTACTGCGGGGTCGGCGGCGACAAGATGCCCGGACGCGAGATCGTCGAGCGCACGACCGCGGCAATGCTGCGCGCGGGTCTTGCGATCGAGGGCACGAACGCCGAGGTGATGATGGGCCAGTGGGAGTTCCAGATCGGGATCCTGCCGGCGCCCGAGTGCGGCGACCAGCTCTGGACCGCGCGCTGGCTCCTCTTCCGGATCGCCGAGGACTTCGGCGTGTGGGCGACGCTGGAGCCCAAGCCCATCCTCGGGGACTGGAACGGCGCCGGCTGCCACACGAACTTCTCGACGAAGGCCATGCGCTCCGAGAACGGCTGGGACGCGATCATCGCGGCCTGCGAGGCGCTCGGGAAGAACGTCGAAGAGCACGTCGAGAACTACGGCTTCGGCATCGAGATGCGCCTCACGGGGCACCACGAGACCCAGCACTACTCGAAGTTCAGCTACGGTGTCTCCGACCGGGGCGCGTCCATCCGGATCCCCTGGCAGGTCGCCAAGGACAGGCGGGGCTACATCGAGGATCGCCGTCCCAACGCGAACATGGACCCTTACGTGGTGAGCCGGCTGCTCATCTCGACGGTGTGCGGCGCGGAGGAAGGCGACCGGGCCTGAGCCGGACGCGAGAACGCACGTGCAGAGCCAGCGCGACTACGTGCTGCGGACCGTCGAAGAGCGAGGGATCCGCTTCGTCCAGCTGTGGTTCACCGACGTGCTGGGCACGTCGAAGGCCTTCAGCATCACCCCGGCGGAGCTCGAGGACGCGCTCGACGAAGGGATGACCTTCGACGGCTCCTCGATCGACGGCTTCTCGCGGGTCCAGGAGGCCGACGTGCTCGCGCGCCCGGACCCCAAGACCTTCCAGGTGCTCCCGTGGCACGCACGCGACGAGACCGTCGCCGCCGTCTACTGCGACATCTTCAACCTCGACGGCACGCCCTTCGAGGGCTGCCCCCGCCACGCGCTCCGCCGCACGCTCGAGCGGGCCCGCAGCGCGGGCTTCACTTTCTTCGTCGCCCCCGAGATGGAGTTCTTCTACTTCGCCGACGCCGATCCCGCCGAAGGCCCCAAGCCCCTCGACGCGGGCTCCTACTTCGACCTCTCGGTCGACGACCGCTCGAGCGAGGTCCGGCGCCGCACGGTGCTGCGCCTCGAAGAGATGGGGATCCCCGTCGAGCACGCCCAGCACGAGGACGCGCCCTCCCAGCACGAGATCGACCTGCGCTACACCGACGCGCTCACCATGGCCGACACGGTGATGACCGTGCGCCTCGTGGTGAAGGAGACCGCACGCCACGAGGGCGTCTACGCGAGCTTCATGCCGAAGCCGATGGCCGGCGTGCAGGGCTCGGGCATGCACACCCACCTGTCGCTGTGGGAGGGCGAGCGCAACGCCTTCGCGGACCCTTCCGACCCCTACGGCCTCTCCGAGGCCGCCAAGCAGTTCATCGCCGGGCTGCTGCACCACGCTCCCGAGATCACCGCCGTCACGAACCAGTGGGTGAACTCCTACAAGCGGCTCGTGAGCGGTTACGAGGCGCCCGTGCACATCGGTTGGGCGCGCAACAACCGCTCCGCGCTCGTGCGCGTGCCCGTCGTCAAGCACGCCAGGGCCGAGTCGACGCGCGTCGAGTACCGCGCGCCGGACTCCGCGTGCAACCCGTACCTCACGTTCGCGGTCGTGCTCGCCGCGGGGCTCCAGGGGATCGAGCACGGCTACGACCTGCCGGCCGAGGTCGACGCGAACCTCTTCGACCTCTCCGAGCTCGAGCTCCGCAAGCTCGGGATCCGGCCGCTTCCCAGCTCCCTCAAGGAGGCCGTGGACGAGATGGCCGAGTCGAAGCTCCTCGTCGAGACGCTCGGCGAGCACGTCTTCGAGTGGTTCATCCGCAACAAGCGGGCCGAGTGGCGCGACTACAACGTCGCGGTCACGCGGTTCGAGCTGGACCGCTACCTGCCGACCCTGTGAGCCTCGGGCGGCTCGTGAACCCCGGGCACCGAGGCAAGGGAAGCCGAGCCCACGGGCTGGGGCGCGGGGGAGCCCACGGGCTGGGGCGCGGGGGAGCCGACGGGTTCCGGCAAGACTGAGCGGGATGGAGCCGCTCGTCTGCTTCCCCGACCCGGTGCTGCCGGTGGTCGACGCGGCCCTGCGCGAGGGGGGGCTCGACTTCCGCGCGGCCTCGACCCTCGAGGCCGCCGACGCCCTCGAGGCGTCGGAGACGAAAGACGGCTGGGGCGGCGCGGTCGTGTCGGCCGCCGACGACCTCTCACGAGCGGTCGCCTTCTGCCGACACCTCCGGCGCAGGGAGGACCCCGTGAGCCCGCTCCTGCTCGTGATCGCAGACGACCAGCTCCGCGAGCTCAAGCTTCGCCACGACCTGTTCGACGACTTCTGCGTCCTGCCGTCACGGCCCGCAGAGATCTCCGCACGCATGGAGCACCTTCTGTGGCGGGCCGGACGCGCTGGCGCCCCGGACGTCATCGAGCACGGGCCGCTCGTGCTGAACCTCGAGACCTACCAAGCCGCCGTGGCCGGGCGCGTGCTGGACCTCACGTACATGGAGTACGAGCTGCTCCGGTTCCTCGCCGCCCATCCCGGAAAGGTGTTCACGCGCGAGACGCTGCTGAACCGGGTGTGGGGCTACGAGTACTACGGCGGGGCACGTACGGTCGACGTGCACGTCCGCC
>JAJYYT010000098.1 GCA_021800645.1 Actinomycetes bacterium | reverse complement strand
GGTCGGCGCTTGACCCAGCCGCCCGCCCACGAGCCGCCCGCCGCCCAGTCGCCCGCCGCCGAGCCGTCCGCCGCCGAGCCGTCCGCCGCATCTTCGCCCGGCAGCCCCCCCCGGACGCTCTTCGACAAGGTCTGGGACGCGCACGTCGTCCGCTCGGGCGGAGACGAGCCCGACCTCTTGTACATCGACCTGCACCTCGTCCACGAGGTGACCTCGCCGCAGGCCTTCGACGGGCTCCGCCTCGCCGGGCGCCGCGTCCGGCGGCCCGACCTCACGGTCGCCACCGCCGACCACAACGTCCCCACCACCGGGGAAACGGTGAGCGACCCCGTGTCTGCCCGCCAGCTCGAGGCGCTCGACGCCAACTGCGCGGAGTTCGGGATCCGCTGCTTCCCGATGGGCCACCACGACCAGGGGATCGTCCACGTCATCGGACCCGAGCTCGGCCTCACCCAGCCCGGGACGACCGTCGTCTGCGGCGACAGCCACACCTCGACCCACGGCGCCTTCGGCGCGCTCGCCTTCGGGATCGGGACGAGCGAGGTCGCCCACGTGCTGGCCACCCAGACGCTTCCCCAGGTCCGCCCCTCGGCGATGGCGGTCACGATCGAGGGCCGCGCCCCGGCCGGCACGACTGCCAAGGACCTCGCACTGGCGGTGATCGGGCGGATAGGGACCGGCGGCGGGTTCGGCTGCGTCATCGAGTACCGGGGCGACGCGGTGCGGGCGCTCTCGATGGAGGGGCGGATGACGCTGTGCAACATGACCATCGAAGGAGGTGCCCGTGCCGGGATGGTCGCCCCTGACGACACCACGTTCGCCTACCTCCAAAGCCGCCCCCATGCGCCGAAGGGCAGGGACTGGGAGAGTGCGCTCGAGTGGTGGCGCACGCTCCCGAGCGACCCCGGCGCGCCGTTCGCCAAGGAGGTCCACCTCGACGCGGCGGCGATCGCGCCGCACGTCACCTGGGGCACCAACCCTGCCCAGGTCGTCCCGATCGGCGGCGCCGTTCCCGACCCCGACGAGTTCGCCGACCCCTCCCAGCGCGAGGCTGCTGTTCGGGCGCTCGCCTACATGGGGCTCGCCCCGGGCACCTTGGTCCGTGAGATCCCGGTCGACGCGGTCTTCCTCGGCTCCTGCACCAACTCGCGCATCGAGGACCTCCGGGCCGCCGCCGCGGTCCTCGAGGGCCGCCGCGTGCACAGCGGCGTGCGGGCGCTTGCGGTCCCCGGCTCCCACCGGGTGAAGGCGCAGGCCGAGGCGGAAGGGCTCGACAAGGTGTTGGTTGCGGCGGGCTTCGAATGGCGCGAGCCGGGGTGCTCGATGTGCCTGGGCATGAACCCCGACAAGCTCTCCCCGGGCGAACGCTGCGCGTCCACCTCCAACCGCAACTTCGAAGGGCGCCAGGGCCGCGGCGCGAGGACGCACCTCGTCTCGCCTGCCGTGGCGGCGGCGACCGCGGTGGCCGGGCACTTCGCGGCCCCTGCCGACCTGCCCGACCTCCCGGACCTGCCCGACCTCCCGGACCTGCCGGACCTGCCGGACCTGCCCGACCTCCCGGACCTGCACCACCGCCCGCACCGGGGAGCGCCGTGAAGCCCGTCGCAGTCGTGAGCGGACGTGCGGTCCCCCTCGACCGCTCGGACGTGGACACCGACCAGATCATCCCCTCGGACTGGCTGAAGCGGGTCGAGCGGACCGGGTTCGGCAAGGGGCTGTTCGCCGAGTGGCGCGACGACCGCGCCTTCGTCCTCAACGACCCCTCGCACGCCGGCGCCACGGTGCTCGTCTCCGGCTCCAACTTCGGCACCGGCTCCTCACGCGAGCACGCGGTGTGGGCGCTCATGGACTACGGCTTCGAGGCGGTGGTCGCCTCGAGCTTCGGCGACATCTTCAGGAGCAACTGCACCAAGCAGGGGCTGGTGCCCGTCCAGGTCACCCCCGAGGTCGACCGCGCGATCCTCGACGCCGTCGCTGCGGACCCGACGCTGCTCGTCACGGTGGACGTGGCGGCCGGCACCGTCGAGTGCGGCGACATCCATGCGACGTTCCCGCTCGACGAGTTCACTCGCCAGCGCCTCCTGAACGGCTGGGACGACATCGGCCTCACCCTCCGCCACGCCGGCGACATCGGCGCATTCGAAGCGGCACGCCCCTCGTGGCTGCCGTCGCTGGCCTCTCCCTGAGGCTGAGGCGCTCCTCCGCTCCTCTGCTCCTGCTCCTCTCCTGCTCCTCTCCTGCTCCTCTGCCCTCCTCCTCTGCCCTCCTCCTCTGCCCTCCTCGAGCCGCTCCTCGTCTCCTGCGCTCCGCATCGATGCGCTGCGTGCTACATGGTCTGCGACTGCGGCACTGAGTCGGCGCGGCAGCCCTCGAGTCCCATTGCGCGAGTCGGCGCACGAGTCGGCGCGCGGTTCGCCGCGCTGACGACCGCGGCGAGCGACGCGTCGAGGATCGACGAGTCCATGCCGACGCCCCACCACGTCTCGCCGCCGGGGCCTTCTGCTTCGACGTAGGCGACCGCGGACGCACCGCTCCCCGAGGTGAGCGCGTGCTCGCTGTAGTCGCGGACCTCGAAGGCAACCCCGATCTCTCGGCGCAGCGCGGCAACCAGCGCGTCGATCGGCCCGTTGCCGGTGCCGCGCACGGTGCGGTGGGCGCCGTCGACGAGCAGCTGCGCGACGACGGTGGTGCGACCGCCCCCAGTGCTCACCTCGCTGCCGATCAGCCGGATGCCGGCGTCGTCTGGCAGGTACGTGCCGCAGAAGACCTCCCACAGCTCGGCGGGACGGACCTCGGTGCCGGTGGACTCAGCCACGGCCTGCACCTGGCGCGAAAACTCGACCTGCAGGCTCCTCGGGAGGTCGAGCCCGTGTTCGGTGTCCATGAGGTACGCGACGCCTCCCTTCCCCGACTGGCTGTTGACCCGGATGATCGCTTCGTACGTGCGCCCGGTGTGCTTCGGGTCGATCGGCAGGTAGGGGACCTCCCAGCGGTCGTAGTCGTCGCCGATCGCCGCCATGCCCTTCTTGATCGCGTCCTGGTGGGAGCCCGAAAAAGCCGTGTAGACGAGGTCGCCCGCGTACGGGTGGCGGGGGTGGACCGGCATCCGGGTCGCGTGCTCGGCGATGCGGCGCACCTTCTCGATGTCGCTGAAATCGAGCCCGGGATCCACTCCCTCAGAGAAGAGGTTCATCGCCAGCGTGACGATGTCGACGTTGCCGGTCCGCTCCCCGTTGCCGAAGAGCGTCCCCTCGACGCGCTCGGCGCCCGCGAGGACCGCGAGCTCGGCGGCAGCCACGGCGGTACCCCGGTCGTTGTGGGGGTGCACGCTCAGGACGAGGCAGTCCCGGTGCCGCACCTCCCGCCCGAACCATTCGACGACGTCCGCGTAGACGTGCGGGCCGTACATCTCGACCGTCGCCGGGAGGTTCACGATCATGGGCCTTTCGAAAGACGGCTCGATCACGTCCATGACGCGTTCGACGATCTCGACGGCGAACTCGGGCTCAGTCCCGGTGAAGCTCTCCGGGGAGTACTCGTAGCGGACCTCGGTGCCTGGGATCGTGGCCTCGAGCTTCTTGCACAGGCGCGCCGCCTGCAGCGCGATGTCCACGATGCCCTCCCGGTCCTGTCCGAAGACGACGCGGCGCTGCAACGCGGACGTGGAGTTGTAGAAGTGCACGACGGCACGCCTCGCGCCTTCGAGCGACGCAAACGTCCGCTCGATCAGCTCCTCTCTGCACTGCACCAGCACCTGGATCTCGACGTCGTCAGGGACCAGCCCCTCGTCGATCAACTTTCGCTGGAACTCGAAGTCGGTCTGGGAAGCCGAGGGGAACCCGACCTCGATCTCCTTGAAGCCCACCTCGACGAGGGCCCCGAACAGCTCGAGCTTCCGTGCCGGGTCCATCGGGTCGACGAGCGCCTGGTTGCCGTCGCGCAGGTCGACGCTGACCCACCTCGGCGCCGACGTCGTCGTACGGTCAGGCCACGTCCGGTCCGAAAGGACGAGCGGCACTGCGGACCGGTAGTGGTGGTACGGCATCTTCGCTTCTTGCGTCTTCATGTCCGCTCTCTTCTCTGCATGTTCTCTTCTCTGCATGTCCGCACTCCCCATGTCCGCTCCTGTTCAGCTCCTGTTCGCTCCCCTTCGCTGCCCTTGACTCCCCTTGACTCCCCTTGACTCCCCTTAACGAAAAGACCTCCTGGCCCGAGGGGTGCAGGAGGTGCGAGCGAGCGCGATGTGGCGCCCGCCCCTAGGTCAGCAGCAGCTCCGCGAGGAATTGCACGGCGCAATGGTCCCAGGAGCGCCGGCTCCTGTCAACTCCGGTTCCTGTCAGGATGACTTCCCGATCGTGCCGGCGAAAGCCCCGGTCGTGCCGGCGGGAGCCCCGGTCGTGCCGGCGGGAGCCTCGGTCGTGCCGGCGGGAGCCCCGGTCGTGCCGGCGAAAGCCCCGGTCGTGCCGGCGGGAGCCTCGGTCGTGCCGGCGGGAGCCTCTATTGTCCCTGCAGTGAAGAAGCTCGCCGTGCTCCTCCTCGTCGCCTTGGTCGCCACCGCGCTCTACCGGCGCTGGTTTGCTTCGCCGCCCGATCGACGCCAGCACCAGCACGGCACGCCTGACCACTGGCCCCCGGTCGTCCACAAGCCCGTCCCGGACGCCGCCCCGGCGACCTGAGCGCTGCGCCGCCCCCGCTGCCCGGCCCCGCCGTCCCGGCCCCGCCGTCCCGGCACCCCCGACCCGGCACGCCGACCCGGCAACCCAATCCGACCGGGCACGCCGACCGGGCACGCCGACCGGCCACGCCGACCGGCCACGCCCGGCCTCGGGCGTCAAGGACGCCAACGAACGGCCGAGCGCTGCCGGCGGCGTCTCGGTCGTCGTGGCGCCGGGCACGCACGTCTCCCTCCAGCGCTCCGGGTGACCGGGGCCGGGAGGCTCCCCGCGCAAGGCGTGATACACCCTCATGGCATCGTGTGCTCATGGGAGACCACGACCCCGGAGCGGTTGCGCCGACCCGCCTCCTCGAGGCGATCGGGGTGCTTCGCCGTGAGCTCGCAGAGTTCGATCCGGCTCGCCTCTCGGGCACCGACGCCGCAACGCTCGCAGAAGAGCTCGCGCGCACCGAGAACGCCTGTGCGGCCGCCCGGCTGCTGGCCGGGGCGAGGGCGGTCGCCTGCGGGGCCCACAAGCAACAAGGTGTCTTCGACCCGGCCCGCTGGATGGCCCGTCAGAAAGGGACGACCGGGCGCGAGGCCCGCCAGGGGCTCGAGCTCGCAAAGAGCCTCGAGTCGCACCCAAAGACCAAGGCCGCCCTGTTGGAAGGGCAGGTCTCGGTGGCACAGGCCAAGGAGATCACCGCTGCAGCAAAGGAGCTGCCCGGTGCAGAAGCGGCGCTCCTCCACGTCGCCCGCACAGGGGACCTGGGCCAGCTCCGCGACGCCGCACGAGAGAAGCGCCTGTCTGGCACCCCGGTCGAAGACCTCCATCGCCGCCAGGTGCAAGCCCGTTGGTTCCGCCACTTTCGAGACGGGCTCGGGATGGTGCGCCTCGAAGCCGCCCTTCCCCCTGAAAGCGGGATCCCGCTCGTCACCCGGATCGAACGAGAGGCAGCTCGCCTTCGTGACGCGCCAAGACGCCACGGGCCTGTTGAGCGCTTCGAGGCCTACGCAGCAGACGCCTTCATCGCCGCCTTCGCCAACGGAGCTGACGCGCCGACTCGTCGCCAGAGCACCGACCTCGTGATCGTCTGTGACCTCCTTGCCTGGCGGAGAGGTCACGCCCATGAAGGTGAGCCCTGCCATCTCCTCGGGGGCGGGCCGATCCCCGTCGAGGTCGCAAAGGAGCTCGGTCGAGACGCCTTCTTGAAGGCTGTCGTCCACGACGGGAAAGACGTCCTGAAGGTCCGCCACTTCGGCCGGCGCTACACAGCTGAGCTTCGTACCGCCTTGGACCTGGGGCCCGTGCCCGCCTTCAGCGGCAGGGCCTGTGCTGCGTGCAAAAGGACCTTTGGCCTCGAGCGCGACCACGTCGAGCCGATCGCCGCCAACGGGCGGACGTCGATCGACAACGTTCAGGACCTCTGCTACCCCTGCCACCAGGAGAAGACCGAGCGCGACCGGCGCGCCGGGCTGCTCGGCGAGAAGGCCAAGGCACGGCGTCCGGGGCCACCGAGACGGCCCGCCCCCGCATCAGGGAGCACCGCATCGGGGCCACCCGAGGCGCACCCGTCCGCGCCGGAGATGTCCACGGCCGACCCGCCGTAGCTCCCGGCGATAGCCCCCACCCGCAAACCCCACCTGTCGCCGCCGGCGATAACCCCCACCCACCCGTAGCCCACAGCCCAGCGCCCCTCGCGCCGCGCCGCGCCTTCCCGTCGCCTTCCCGCACGAGTCAGGGGAGCCGCCACGGCGCAAACGATTCGTTGGCGTCCCGGACGCCGAAGGGCGTTGCGTGCCGGCGGCCGGCGACCGGCGGCCGGCGGCCCGCGGCCGGCGGGAGTTTCGACCTGCAGGTCGAGGGAGCGTGGGGGCGTGGCCGGCGTGGGGGCGTGGCCGGCGTGAGGGCGTCAGGGTGTGGTGGGCAGCCGGCGCTCAGGACGCGAGGCTCACCGCGTGGATCCCGAAGATGCCGTCGCCCCCGCGGAGGTGCTCGACGAGGTCCTGGGGCACCGGCTCGGAGGTCGAGAGCACCATGAGCGCGCTGTGACCGTCCGCGCTCGGCCCGACCGCCATCGAGGAGATGGAGATCCCCGCGATCCCCAGCGCCATCCCGACCACGCCGATCATCCCGGGGCGGTCGTCGTTGTGCACGACGAGCATGTGGTCGGCGGGCGGCACCTCGAGGGTGTGGTCGTCGACCATCACGATGCGCGGCTCGGGGCGCACACCTGCGCCCGCGAGCGTGCCGGCGACCGCGTGGGTGCCCGACCGCAGGGTGACAAGGCTCTTGAAGAACGGCGACGAGGCGGCAGAGATGGTCTCGACGGAAAGGCCGCGCCGCTCGGCGACCTGGGGCGCGTTCACGTAGGAGACCGGCTCCTCCGCCGTCGAGCCGAAGAGGCCCTTCAGCGCACAGAGCGTGAGGATGCCCGTCGCATGACCCGCCAGCTCTCCGCGGTACTCGACCTCGAGGCGATCGGGCAGGCGCTCGTGCAGGCACGCGAAGAACCTCCCGAGCTGCTCGGCGACCTGCATGAACGGGCGCACCGCGTCGGACACCTCGGAGGCGGCGAGGTTCACGGCGAACGGGACGAAGTCCCCGGCGAGCGCGAGCAGCACCTGCTCGGCGATCGTGACCCCGGCCTTGTCCTGCGCCTCCTCGGTGGAAGCCCCGAGATGGGGGGCCACCACCACGTTGTCTAGCTGGAGCAGCGGGGCCGGTCCCGGCGGCTCC